>NZ_JABFDP010000025.1:0-127607 GCF_013179005.1 Bradyrhizobium denitrificans
CTACGACTCTAAGAGGACAGTTGCGATACAGAACCTAACAGCGGTTCGCGCGCAACGTTTTCAATCAGGCTGCGCAGCGCGTCCTTCTCCTCGTCGGGATCGGCGACAAGCACTTCAATCTCGTCGAGCTTCGCGGCAATCGCCTGCGCAACGCGGCGATGACCGATCTCAATGGTGAAGCCATTGCCCCGACCGCGCTGCGCGGTGACGATCGGCGGCTGGATGATACCCACGGCCTTCACGGTTGCGAGCAGCAACGCGTCGCTTTGCGGCGTGGACTTGGTGCGGCGCGTCGGATCGGGATTCTCCGTGAGCGCACGCGGGTCGACCTTGATCAGTTTCATGGGATGATCTCCATTTCAGGGCTTGCGGACCGCGCCATTTCGCCGGTCCTTCTTCGTCTTCTTCTCGAAGACCCCTGCGCCGCCGCAGGGCGCGAGTGGCCGGCGCAACTGCCGGCGAGCATCCCTGCCCGGCGACCAAGCGGGGCTGACAGCCCTGCGCCGGGCGCCGCGGCCGGGATCGCGGAGGCGGCGGTTGAGGCTGCGTCGGCGGCCCGAGTGCCCTGCGAGGCCTTTTTCCTTTTTCGGTTCGATTGCTTTTTGCGACGCCGGCGCAACGCCGCGCGCGGAGGCTCGCCTAGGCCGCGATCGCTTTCGCTTCGTCCGCGCCCGCGACGTCCGAGGCGAGTGCCTTCTCCACCTCGGCAAGCTGCCTTCGCTTGTCGGTAAGCTCGGCGGCGAAGGCGAAGTCGCCGCCTTCCCGCGACTGGTAGGCGGCCAGGCGGCGGCGCGCATCCGTGAGACGTTGGCGAAGACGTTCCTGCTCACCCTCGAAATCGGCCACTGCATGCTCGAGCCGCGAGATCGCGCCGAGCGGCGTCACCGTCACCGGAAGATCGATCTCATCATCGGTGCCGGTGCGCATCAGCGCAGTCGCGTAGCGGTAGCTGTCGCGGCCGACGCGCGCGCCGGAATATTGGAGATCGAAGCCGCCGATCGAAGCGATCATGGTCTCGCCCTCCTGCTGAAGCTGGACCAGGGTGAGGATCTCTTTCAGCAGCGCACGTCCCGCCTCTTTGCGCTCGGCGTAGCGCCTGCCCGTCACGCTCATTGCGAAGGCCTCGCCCGTGGTCGGGACGAGACGCGCAATATCGTGGCCGATCTCCGCGATGCGCCGGGTCGAGAATTCGATGTCGCGCTCCGCGTCGCGAATTTGGCGTCGGATCGCGTGCTGGCCGTCGATATGGGCGGCGCGGAGACGTTCGAGCCGCGCGATGTCGGCCTCGAGACCCGCCTTCAGCATCAGTCTCGGATCCCCCGAGGCGATTGCCTTGGCCATGGCGAACTGGTTCGCCTGGGTTTCGCCCATATCCTCTAGCCGACGGATCGAGGTGTCGCCGGACAATGCGGCCGCGATGAAGCGCGCCTTCCGCTCGTTGTTCTGCCACATCTGCGCATCGAGACTGCCTTCGGTCGCGTAGGCGAAGATGTCGACTTCATCGTGCTGGTTGCCCTGTCGCACGATGCGGCCTTCGCGTTGCTCGATCTGCGACGGAAGCCACGGCACGTCGAGATGGTGCAGCGCTCTCAATCGGAGCTGCGCATTGACGCCAGTGCCCATCGTATCTGACGAGCCGAGCAGGAACCGAACCTTGCCGGCCCGCACATCGCCGAACAATCTCTGTTTGGCTTCAGTCTTCTTGTGATCCTGGATGAACGCGACCTGGCCGGCTGGGACGCCCATGCGGATCAGTTCGTCCCTAATCCAGCGGTACGCGGAGAAACCTCTCGTCTTCTCGACGTTGATGGTGCCAAGATCTGAGAAGATCATCTGCGCGGCGCCGGAAAGCTCGAACGGCTTGCCGTCGGGGCGCACATAGCTGTTTTCCGCCGTCTCCTGCCAGATGCGGAAGGCGTTGGAGATCAGCTTGTTGAGCTTGTTCTCCGGCTCATTGTCGTTATCCGAGTCGACCAGGCGCAGGTCGATCGCGGCGTGGCGGCCGTCCGTAATGACTGAGAGCAGGATATCGTCGCCCGGCTCCGGCGGACGGTCGCGCTCCTCAATCGCCTTGATGCGCGCGTCGAGCAGCACCTGGTAGCGCTTGAACGCATCGGTCGGCTTCGCGGTCAGGATCTGGCGTCGGCCGGTCGAGATCGCCGGCACCTTTACATACTGCCGCAGATCCTCGGGCATCACCACGTCCGCGAAGGAGCGGAACATGGCGATCAGCTCCGGGACGTTGACAAAGGTGGCGAAGCGCGTAACCGGCTTGTATTTGCCGGAGGGTTGGAGCTCGAGTTCGGTCGACACGTCGCCGAAGGTCGAGGCCCAGGCATCGAACTCGTGCAGTCCACGCTCGAGCAGCGCAGCGTAACCGAGATAGCGCTGCACGGAGAACATCTCGCCAAGCGTGTTGGTGATCGGCGTGCCGGAGGCGAGGACGAGCGCCCGGCCTGGGTTTTTCGTTTGGACGAAGCGCGACTTCACATAGAGGTCCCAGGCGCGCTGCGAGCCGTTGGGGTCTATCCCCTTCAACGTCGACATGTTGGTGGCGAAGGAGAGCTTCCTGAACTCCTGCGCTTCGTCGACGATGATCTGGTCGACGCCGATCTCCGAGATCGTCAGGAGATCGTCCTTGCGTGTGGCAAGGGATTCGAGCCGCTCCTGCAGGCCCTCCTTCAACCGCTCGAGCCGCTTGCGCGAGACGCGGTCCTCGCTCTCAACCTTGGTCAGCAGCGTCTCGTAGAGCTCGAGCTCGTCCTGAATCATCTGCTGCTCGAAGGCCGACGGCACGCCGATGAAGCGAAACGCAGAATGCGTGATGATGATCGCGTCCCAGGTCGCCGTCGCCGCACGCGACAGGAAGCGATGCCGCTTGTCTTTGGTGAAGTTGGTCTCGTCGGCGACGAGGATGCGAGCGTTGGGATAGAGCGCGAGAAATTCGCGCGCCGCCTGCGCCAGGCAGTGGCCGGGAACGACGAGCATGGCCTTGGCGATCAAGCCCAGTCGGCGCTGTTCCATGACCGCGGCCGCCATGGTCATAGTCTTGCCGGCGCCGACGGCGTGGGCGAGATAGGTCGAACCGGCCGAGACGATGCGCCAGATGCCGCGCTTCTGGTGCCCATAAAGAACAAAGGCGCCAGAGGCGCCAGGGAGCTTCAGATGAGACCCATCGAAGGCTCGTGGGGCGATATTGTTGAAGCGATCGTTATACACCCGCGCCAGCCGGTCGGTCCGATCAGGGTCGGACCAGATCCAGCGCTGGAAGGCGTCCTTGATCTTCTGCAGCTTGGTCTTTGCCGCCTCGGTATCAACGACATTGAGAACGCGTCGCTCGCTCTCGCCATCCTTGACGATATCGAAGATCTGCGGAATGGCGCTGTTCAGCGCATCCGAGAGAAGCTGACCAGCATGTCGGCGGTCAGTACCCCATTCCGAGGTGCCGGCGGCCATCCACCCAAGCTGGCGCGCCTCCACGGTCCATGAGGCAAGCTCGGGCATGTGGTGGATTTTAATCTCGGCATCCATCGCCTCCTTGACGAAGGCGACGATGTCGGCCGCGGGAATCCACGGCGCGCCAAGCCGTGCGGTGATGTCGGACGGGCGAAGATCGGCGGGCTGGACGCTCTGCAGCGCGGTGACGTTGCGCTCGTAGGCCGGATCGAGCGCCGCGGCAGCCTCCGCGGCCTTCAGCCGATCACGCACGGGACCGGACAGATAAGCGTCAGCGGTTTGCCACGACCCGTCAGCCGGATCGCGGAAGATGGCGCCACCGAGTTCGGCAACAACATCGTCGCAATCGCGATGCAAGAGCTCGGCGATGTGATCGACATCGACGCGGCCACGCTCGTTGAGAACAACAGCAAGCGCATCGGCCGCGCTGGCGATCACGGGCGCGGAAGGCGGCGCGATCACCCGCTCGGTAAAGATCGGGCCTGGCTTCGCGGTATTGGTCTCGAGGTCATAGTCCTCGATCGAGGCGACCAGCCAACAATCGGGATCGTCGAGAAACGGCTGGATGTTGGCGCGGCGGTGCGTTTCGCGCACCTCGCCGGTCTCTTCATCCTCGGTCAAAGAGACCGTCGTGAAATTGATCGGGCCAAAATCGCTCACGAAATTCGACCAGGCGATGCGCAGCCGGACCTGCGCGTCTTTCCACGGCCGGTCGTGCTCCTGCGCCTTCAGCACCTCGCGAACTGCATCGCGGATCGGGATCAGCTTTCGGACGATGCGGACATATTTCTCCGGAATGCCCTCGGCGCTGCGGCCCTTCCGGGCCTTGATCGGGACCGGCTGGCCGTCGACCATCTGCATCAACCCGTGGGCCTTGTCGAAGAAATAGCTGCCCTCCCGCACATGCCGGTCGGATGGCAGATCGGCACCGGGATCGCTGAGCGCCTCCAGATGTGCATCGATCATCTCCGGCTCGCCGTCATAAACGGCTTCCGGGAGGAGAGAGACCGCGGCCGAGATGGCGACTGTGAGGTCATCGCCGACGCGAGGAAGGCATGTGTAGGTTTCACCGAAGGGACCGGAAGTGAGGGCGTGAGTGCCCAGCACCAGATGCGGATGCTTCGCGAACCAGCGGTTCACGCGGATCGCGCCTTCGTCGGCCGTTGCCGGTCGGACCTCGTCGAGATCGAGCCACGATAGATCGCCTTCCGCATCGCCGATTTTGCGCTTGCGGAAGAACAGGATGTCGACGACCACATCGGTGCCGGCACTTGCGCGAAAGCTGCCTTCGGGCAACCGGATCGCGGCGACTAGGTCGGCCGACCTGGCGATATGCTCGCGTGCGGCGGTATCCGCCTTGTCCATCGTGCCCGAGCTCGTGACGAAAGCGGCCAACGCCCCCGGCTTCAGCAGGTCGATCGCTCGCGCGATGAAGTAATCATGCAGTCGCAGACCCATGGATCGATACGCACGATCCGACCGCACGGTCCGATCGGAGAACGGCGGATTACCGATCGCGAGGTCGAAATTCGCCGGCAATTCGGCTCGCGCAAAATCAGCGACGATGATGCGCGCCCGCGGCTGCAGTAGCCGCACGATGCGCGCCGTCACGGGATCGAGCTCAATGCCGGTGACGTGCGAAGCCTCGTGCAGCCCCTCCGGCATCAGCGCCGGGAACAAACCCGTGCCAATGCCGGGCTCGACCACGCGGCCACCGCGCCAGCCGAGCCGCTGCAAGCCGGCCCAGATCGCGCGAACGATGAACTCCGGCGTGAAGTGGGCATACTGCGTGCAACGGGCAAGCGAAGCATGGTCGAGATCACCGACGGCGTCCTGCAGGTCCTCGCCGATCGCTTCCCATCCACTCCGGAAATCCGTCTCGCCAGGGCGGCGGAAGACAAAGTTGGCGAGGTCGGAGGCACCGAAGCCGGTGAAGCGTATGAGCTGCGCCTGCTCATCAGCGGTCGCGGGACGCGCGCCAGCGTCAATGGCCGCAGCAAGCCGGATCGCCGCGATGTTGTCGCGAGCGCGGTCCTTCCAGCCTTTTGCCAGTACGCGGTCGCCGGCGAGATGAAAGTTCATTCCGCGTTCGCGGTGTGCGGATGACGTCGCGCGCGCGACTGCCGTGACAGGCCTCGCGGGCGTGATTGCCGACGGGGCGGGATCGTCCCCGTCTGGGCCCGCCGCTGGGCCATCGGCGAAGGCGGTTACGCCGAGGCCGAGACCGGATGACAGCGCGGTGCTGCCGAAGAGATCGAGGGTAAAGGGATCATCTTGCGCCATTGGAAGTCTCCTTGAGATGAAGGCGCGCGTCATCGTCCCGCCGCCTTGTGCGGCGGGATGCGAGACGTGCCGGGATGGAAGGGGAGCGGCCCTGGTCGGGGTTCAGAGCCGGAAGGTGCGAACGAGCTCCTGATGCCTTTGGTGGCATCCGAGCATCTCGCGATAGAAGCGCTTGCGTGCTTCTCTCATCGTCAGGCCGCGGCGATGCTTCTTGGCGATGCGGGTGTTCGCGGCCCGCACAACGTCGCGCCATGATGCGAAGACATGGACGCGAAGCCGGTCGTAGCTGCCTTGCATGGGAGCGCTCCCGTGGTTACGCCGCGAGCGCCGGGAGATGGCGCAATTGTACAGGCAGTTTGGCCGCGATCTCGTCGTCTGTCAGATCGCAAAGCGGCTTGAGAACGGTGCCAAGGCCGCCGCAATAGACGAGAACCGTACGCCGGCCCTGCAGAGGCGCCGGCCAGCCTTTGCCGGCATAGCCGCGATAGTCGTCATGGGTGCTCGACCAGATGTGTTCGAGACGCTCATCCCGCGTCATCGCCTTCGCCGGCCGCGATTCACGCGCGATGATCGCAGCGCGCATGCGCTCGACCGAGCCCTTATCGAATAGATTGCAATAAGCGTGGAAGAAGCGCTTGCGGCCGTCGACCAGTAACGCGAAGAAGATACTGGTAACGTTGTCCGTCATGAACTCCCGCATCGCGAACATGTCGGCGCGCATCCACAGCGGCGGCAGGATCTCGAGCATGTAATCATGCTCGCGTTCGGCGATCTCGAACCACTCGCCGGCGAAAAGGTGCTCGGCATCGCTCTCGACCACGGCCGGATCGCCGCGATGGCGGTTGAACATGCGAAACATCTCGGCGCGCGTGGCGACGCCTTCGAAGATCTTGCGGATTGTGGGTAAGGTGTGCATCGGCGGCTCCTCTTGGCCTGGCCGGACTGATGCGCGAGCAATCCGTCTGATCCCTCATCACTTCAGTCCTTCTTGACACCTTTCCGGCGGCCGCCTCTCCGGTCCGGCGGGTCAAGGGCCGCGGCACGCGGGCGAAGCTTTACCCTTGACGCGCCGGCCGGGCATGCGGCAGCGGTTCATCCCCCATTTCCCATTTCCTGTTTCTTCGGCTGGCCGCGCGGGCATCACGCGGCCGCCTTGAGCGCTCGCCACCAGGCGATGCGCTCTTCGCGCGTCGCATTGGCAAGCCGAAGGAGAAGATCGCCATGGCATGGCCGTGGCGCGCAGAAGCAGACGAGGTTGCGGCCGCGTAGCTCGTCGAGGGCGCGCAACAGATCGTGCTGGTCGGCGAGCCAGCGCTCGTATTTCGCGATGACAGCCGCGCGATCGCCATCCGGGCCGATCCGGAATGGATTGCCCCATCGCGAGCCTCGATCGATATAGACGGCGCCCGCCGGCACACCCGAATGATGCTTGTTGAGAACCTTGCACATCGTCTTCGCTCCTGATCCCGTTGCGATGGATCAGCGGCCAGGCGCAGACAGGCTTCGCCTGTCACGCATCGCCTGCGATGCGGGAACGGCTTGCCCGTTGACAGGCGAGAGGCTGCGCCCAGCGCTTTCCGAAGCTATGGGTCAGGTTGCGATGGCCAGCAGGGTTACGAACGGGCGAGCGCGGTTTCGCTGAAACTATCGCTGGCCGCCGTGGGCATCGTCCGCAACCGGATGGATGCGATCGTCGTCGAATGCGACGTCCTCGATCACGGTTTGCCTACCGTCCTGGGTAACGCGGTCGATAAAGGCGATGACGCCTTCCCTCCGCTCGTCGAGGTCGATGTGTTCAGGATGCGCCACGAACGTCATGGCCGCCTTCGCGGCGGTCTTCGCTTTCTCGATCGCCTCGGCGTCCGTGGCCGCTTCAACTTGAAACCGTCATAGGCGCGCAGCCAGAATCCGATCTTCACATTGTACTCCGTCACGATGCGCCTCCCTCGCTATCGGGATCGCGCGCTCCAGCGAGAATGGCTTCCGCCTTGGCGATCGCCGGTTGGGCGCGTTCGCGCCAGAAGACTGGATCGGGCGGCGTCCCACCTGGACTTGCCAAAACCTTGACGAGACCGAGCAACACCTCGAACTGCTTTGCGATCCGCTCCGCGGTCTCGGTGTAGTGTGAGGGGATCGGTTGCGCTGCGCCGGAATAGGCGGCGTCTGCGCCGGACCAGATTCCCGTCACATGGGTTTCGCCGGCCGACTCGTAATCGCGCTTTTCGTGATCCCAATCATCGTCCTCAATGGCGAGCCGACAGGCTTGCGCCAGTGTCCCCGCTTCGTAGGTCTTGTGCCGATAGACCGGCAGGCGATAGGTGGTTTCGATGGTCCACAGAGGCATCGGTCGATCCTTCCCTTTGGGTGTTGCAAACACCTCGGGGCGGCCGCCTCTCCGGTTCGGTGGGTCAAGGGCCGCGGTACGCGGGCGAAGCTTCCCTTGACGCACCGACTGGCAGGCGGCATCGACCTATGCGCTGACCTGAGCCAATTCGTTCTCCAGTCGTGCAACCAGATTCTTCAGATCCTCATTCCAGTCGCCTGCACGCGGCTGCGATCGCGCGTAGAGAGCTGACGCCTCCGCCGCAATGGCGTGAATTCGATCGGCATAGACGTCGCCTTGCCGGTTGTTGTCGGTCGCGGCGACAAGCCGGGCGTCAGCGCGCCTCGCTAAACTGCGGATCGCCTGGTCCGTTGCCGGCGACCAGCCGCCGCCCGTGCTCACATACAGGGTGTCGGAGCGCAGAACCTCGATCGCAGCGAGGCTCAGGGCGTCGATCGCGGCCTCGGTGACGCAGATCCGCAGGGCGCCGATCGGGCCGAGGCGGAAGAGCTGTTTGCTCCCATTGGTGGCGAAGCCGCGCCAATGCGGACCACGCTCTTCCCAGCCGATGACATGGCCGGCGAGGTCGTGGTGCGCAGCCCACATGCTGCCCTGCGGTCCCTCCCGCAGGCAGCGTTGAGCGACGGCTGCGGCGATCACGCTATCGGGAATACAGCGCTCGCCGGCGAGATACCGCCAGGTGGCGGAGCCCGGTCTGGGCAATGAGCGGCGGGACCAACGGCTGGCAATGGAGACCATCGGCGTCGGTTTCGGAGCTTGCGTCCAGACCGGCGCTGTCGGGACGAACCCGACCAGGCCGGCGATACGATCGCAAGCCTCGGGGAAACCCTTGGCGCCGAGATGCTCAGCCAGATCGAAGACATCGCCTTTGGCCGACGACAATGGATCAAACCAACCGCGACCTTCGTGAATCACGATGACGATGTCGGCCCCACGCCGATATTTGAGCGCGCGCCGCGTGCTTTCCTTGAGGTCGATCTTCCAACCATCTTTCTCAAGCACGGCTGCGCACGTCACCTTGGTGCGCAGCTCTTCAATATCGTTCTTCTCCATATCCTCACACCGGGCGCGCTGCCGCCACCCGGTCCTTTCTTCGGTTGGTTCTTCTGGTTCCACAGGCTCGGAACGGGACCGACCGGCCGCGAAGCCTGCCGGAGGCAAGGGCGCGATGACAAGCGGTCCAACACGTTGGATTCCAGCCGCGGCGCAGCTTCCCTTGCCTGCGGCAAGGCGCCAGCGGCACCGGTCTCCCGGCTCAATGAGCCGGGGTCCATGGGTCGTATTCGTGGATGACTGTCACTTCATCCTGCTCGAGCTCCGCCGTCGGCATCACGCCGAACGCGCCGTCAACCTCGAACAGCGTCACCGGCACCATGAGCGTGCGGGCGAGATCGAGGGCGTGATCCTGAGCGAGGGTGAGATTCTGAGACATCGTGAGGCTCCCGTCTTGGTGCGGGGACCATCCCCGCTCGACAGGCGCCGATGTGTTCGGGCACGGTCGCGGTCACCTCGCAGGCGCAGCCGAAGAGGTCGCACGCTTGCGTAGCGAACCCCTCGCGGGTTGATCGTGGAAGGCCGCGCCCGGACCAAGGAAAGCCCATTCGAGAGCGGGGTGGTCCTTTCCCGGAAGCAGGGCCCCGAATGTCACGGTCTCAACGAACGATGCTTCGCCCACGCAACGTCATGCGACATCCGCGCTGTCCTTTTGAGACGAGGACGGCTCCTGCTGATTGATCGCTGCGAATGAAAGAGATCCGTATCTCGCGAAGCGCGGCTCAAGCCGCGTCGGCTAGTCAGATCGCTGCGGCAACTGGTTCTGGCTCGCCAGATCGAAAAACCGGGTGAACTCTCCTTGAAACGTCATCGCCACCGTCCCTGTCGGGCCGTGCCGCTGCTTAGCGATGATCACCTCCGCTTTGCCGCGCGCCTCTCGCATTTCGGCTTCCCAGGTGAAATGCTCGTCGGTGCCGGGCCTCGGTTCATTGTTCTTGAGATAGTACTCTTCGCGATAGACAAACATCACGACGTCGGCGTCTTGCTCAATTGAGCCGGACTCCCGAAGATCGGAGAGTTGCGGGCGTTTCTCATCGCGGTTTTCGACACCGCGTGAGAGCTGCGATAGCGCGATGACCGGGACGTTGAGCTCCTTGGCCAGCGCTTTCAGCCCCGTCGTAATCTCGGTGATCTCCTGCACACGGTTCTGCGCCGCGCGCGCGGATTTGCCCTGCATGAGCTGAATGTAGTCGACGACGATGAGGTGGAGACCTCGCTGTCGCTTCAGGCGGCGGGCTCGCGCCGCGAGCTGGGCGATCGAGATAGCGCCGGTCTGATCGATGAAGAGGGGTATCCGGCGCATTTTCTGGCGCCGGTCGAGGAGCCGGTTAAATTCGGTCTCGCCGATTTCGCCGCGCCTGATGCTGGAGGAGGAAATCTCGGCCTGCTCGGCGAGCACCCGCGTCGCAAGCTGCTCCGACGACATCTCCAGGGAGAAGAAAGCGACGATGCCGCCGGCGGTGGGCTGCGGCGCGCGGTCGACCTGCCGTGTCGAATCATAGGCGCTTGCGACATTGAACGCGATATTGGTGGCGAGGGCGGTCTTTCCCATGCCGGGCCGCCCTGCGACGACAATGAGATCGGTCGGTTGAAGACCACCGAGCCTGGCGTCCAAATCCTTCAGCCCGGTTGCCAGCCCCGAGAGCTTGCCGTCGGATTCATAAGCCTGCGCCGCTCTGTCTATGGCGCTGTCGAGCGCGGTTTCGAACGTCTCGAAGCCTCCGCCATAGCGGCCGGTTTCCGCGATCTCATAGAGGAGCTGCTCGGCATGCTGAATCTGCTCTTGCGGCGCGCTATCGACCGCCGCTTCGAATGCGCTGCTGAGCATGTCTTCGGCGACCTTGATCAATTCACGTCGCACGGCGAGATCGTAGATGGTCCGGCCGTAGTCGGGGGCATTGATGACCGTCGTCGCTTCCGCCGCCAGGCGCGCGAGATACTGAGCGACGGAGAAGCCTACTATCTCAATCGTCGTCGGAAGGAAGGCCTTCAGCGTAATCGGATTGGCGACCCGGTTGGAGCGGATCAATTCGCCCATGACTTCGAAAATGTGGCCGTGCAGGGGCTCGAAGAAATGGTTCGCCTTCAGAAAGTCGACAACCCGGTAATAGGCGTCATTGTTGATGAGGATGGCGCCAAGCAACGCCTGCTCAGCCTCAATGTTTTGCGGCAGCTCGCGGTATGTCGAGCCGGCCGGTGCTGCGAGTTTGAATGCGGCTTCCGCCATGTTTGTCTGTGACCCGAGACCAATTGACGTGCAGGACCTACGCGGCACAGATGATCATGCGGGAGAAGCACCGACAGAATCGGATTTGTCGGGCGAAGTTTAGCGGTTGGGACAGCAAATCCAATCGTTAAGCTGGGGCTGGTCTGGAATTAGCGACATTGTGCTCTTTCGCGTCAGGGATGGCCGCCCGCAAGGGGGAAGACCCGCTTCGGGGCTTCCGCGCAGCCGCCAGCCCGACCCCGAAGGGGTGACGCCCAACTGCACGCTTCAAGAATGCTCAAACGCACATATGTATGTGGAACCATGTGCAACGATTATGAGCAGCACATTTTGTGGGGTGAATACTGCAAAATGATGCAGACGCTGGAGCTCGGCACCCCGACACAACAGTCGGAACGTGATCTTCCGGTTTCCGACGACATTCGAATCAACGATCTCGGTCCTGTGATGCGGGCGGCGGGCAACGGCATCGAGCTGGTGGCGATGAACTTTGGATTTCCGCCTCCGCGGCCTCGTGCTGGTCCGGTTTTCAATTTCCGCTCCGAGAACCGACGCTTTGCAAACAGCAATCGCTGCCTGATTCCGGCTTCTGCGTTTTTCGAGTTCACGGGCAATAAATATCCGAAGGCAAAGCATCGCTTTACGCTGAAGGATGCGGCTTTCATGGCAATTGCCGGCATTTGGCGCGAGGGGAAGGGCAATGAGGCGCCTGCCTTCACCATGTTGACGACATCGCCGGCGCCGGACGTCGAGCTCTTTCATGATCGACAGGTCGTGGTGCTACGACCAACGGATTGGGCGCACTGGATCTATCTGACGCGTCCAGAGAAGGACTTGCTGCGACCGCTGCCCGAAGGCTCCCTGCAAGTCGAGACCGTGCGGCCGGGGAAAGATGAAGCGGGAGCTATCTGATCGTCGGTTCCTCTGATACGAGCGCGGTGCAGCACGCGAGGGGGGCAGACGCACCAAGCCAATGGACGGCGGCGAAGATGAAGGTTGCGAATCACCACGCGGCCCATTGCCCCTCGCCAGCGTGAGCCGAAAGGACCGGCCGGCGCCTCCCTTTGGACGGCACCAGAAACAATCCGTAATCAGCCATTTGCCGAAGGGACCTAGAATGCCGGCCGACGAGCGGTTATGAATCGGGCGGGGCGGTACGCGCCGCCCTGGGGCTTGGAAAACCCCTGTTAGCGGTTGGTGCCGGCCGTGACGGCACCGCACTCCTTGACCTTATGGTCGGGGAGCCTGTGGCGTATGCAACAGGTTCACCCGAACTAAAGGCCACAGGGCCGTCTAACAGCGGTTTTCCAACTCCCCGATCACCAAGAGTCAGAGAGGGTTCGTTTGCGGGGGCGTACCGCAGACATTGTCCTCATCGGGGAGGGAAGAGATGGGCAGGGCCTGGAACGAAAACAAGAAGGGGCTGGAAACGCAGGCCGTCGCCGCGCACCGCGCTTATGTCGAGGCGCTGGTGGCCTGGGAACGGACAATCCATCGCGCAACCTGCCCGATTTGCCGCCCGAAAGGGGTGTCCGACGCGGAGCAAGGACGACGGTGCGAGCTCGCCGAGGCTAAAAAGGAGCGTTGCCGGGCGGCCTTTCGCGATCTTTGCGACGAGCTGGGTTACGTACCCACCGGATACGGCGTCCACATGCCGCCGGAAGATCAGAGCCGTTTCTGCCGCAAGTGCGACAACTAAGCGTCCTCTGGCGAGGTAATTTTGCCACCCCTGACAAAGTTGACGAACCTGACGAAAGCCCCCATATTGGGGGTCGGAGGTGGCTCATGCCGGTTACACGGAAAAAGGGCGGCGAGTCCCGCGGACGTGCTGGTCGGCGCGAACCGCTGACGCTCAAATTTGCAACATCGCTGGCCTCGGGTTTTGTCACCCGGAAGACCACGCGCGGTCTCCTCTCCGGCTTTGTCGACGCCGTGAAGCGCGCGGAACGGACCGGCAAATCGGTTCGCATGACGGTCGAGGTCGACCCGGCGGCCGCAACTCCGCGCATTGCGGTGGAGGAGGTTGCAGCCGCGCCGTCGGACGAGCTCGACGTCGCGCTGGCAGCCGCACGCCAGCGGGGATCGGTGCGGGTCGCGCAAATCCTGAACAGCCCCGACATGCTGTCGGCCGATGCTTTCGCCGATGAGATCGGGGCGACGCGGGAGACGGTGCACAAGAAGCGCCGGCGCCATGAAGTTCTGGGCCTTGAGGGCCCGAAGCGCGGCGTCCGATTCCCAAAATGGCAGGTCAGCGGGTCCGGCGAGTTGATTCCTAGCCTGCCAGAGCTCTTCGAAGCCCTCGGCGATCATCCGTGGTCGGTGTACCGTTTCTTGCTGGAAGAGCACAGCGAGCTCGCCGGCCGCACGGGGCTTGAGGCCCTCAGGGCGGGGCAGGTCGCCGATGTGCTGGCGGCTGCGGAGTCGGCCGGTCGGGGCGCCTTCCCCTGACGAAAGCTCCGACAGATCCGCTGCCGCCGCCTGGTTTCGAGTCGCGCCCGCTCGTCCTAACCGAGGTCGGGCGCGGCGCGCTGTGGCGCCGGCTCTACCAGACGCGGTTTCGCGATCCGCTCGGCTATGGCTTCGGGCCTAGCCGATTCAGCGATCCGGAGACCGGTTTGGTTCCTCCCGAACGCTTCGGGGTGGTTTATCTCGGCAGCAGCGTCAAAGTATGCTTCGTTGAAGCCATCCTTCGCGATCGCGGTGCAGGGCGCACTCAAACGTTTCCGATCGAATGGCGCGAGCTCGAAGCCTGGACCTGCGCCGAGATCCGCGTCGCGGCGCCGCTCAATCTCGTCGACTTTCGTGGCGACGGGCTTATTCGCATGGGCATTCCAACCGACGTCGCTCGTGCGCGCTCACAGGACCTGGGACGCGCCTGGTCGCGCGCCGTCTGGTCGCACCAGGCGCAGCCCGACGGGATCATCTACGACTCGCGGCTCAACGGCGAAACGAACGTCGTCGTATTCGACAGAGCGTTGCCGAAGCTCGCTGGCCACGGAACACCGCGTTTGGTTGAGTGTCGCAGCGACTTGGCCGCAATCATCACCGCGTTCGATCTTGCGATCATCTGATCGAGATTTACCGACTACCCGCAGCGAACGAGACGGGAGGCACAGTTGGACGACATCACTCTGAAAGGCCGCCTGTTCAAGGCGCTCGGCGGTTTCGGCGACAAACGCATCAAGGATTTGAGGAAGAGCGATTTCTTCATTTGCGATGATCGCGACCATGCTGCGCGCGACGCGAGAGGCGAACTCTTCCTCTGGTATTGCACGGTCGGGCTCCGGGTCATCGCCGGCGAGCTCGTTCACATCGAATTGGGCAAGGCCATGCCCAGGAATGACGCCGTGAATAAATGGTGGACGGAGAACACCGTCGACGGAAAATACGGAATAAAGGTCATCGCGATCGCCAAGGGCGAGGAGCACAAGCTCGGCGAGCTGGCGAAGCTCATCGCGGCCATCACCAAGAAGCCGTATTCTGTAAAAGCTTACAAATACGTTTGCCCCGAGGTTGCGTCGGTTCTCAGAAACACCGAGAAAGTGCTTGGCGCGGCGTGGGCGGATTAGATTGATGCTGCGCCCTCCACCCGCAGCCTCGCGCGCGTGATCGATCGGTCCGACGAATCAATCCTGCGGCTTTGATTCAAAATATCAATTGGACTTCGCGCATTGGCTGGTGCGACGATTCGCTATGTCATCCCCTCATTTCGTCGATCTCGGTCGGGTCCACATCGTGCTGGAGCGCATCGATCCGGCCAAGAACATGGCGCGGTTTTACGTGCTGTCCGTTGAACAGACATTGTTCGGCAACAGCGCGTTGGTACGAGAATGGGGATGTATTGGAAGGCTCGGCCGTCGTCGCAGCGAATTCTTCGGTCAGGTCGCTGACGCGCGCGTTGCGCTCGACACATGGCTTGCCCGCAAGAGAAAACGTGGTTACGTCCAACGCCGCACGCGTCCTTAGAATACCTCCGAATTTGTGGAATCACGCAGCGCGGCGCGCCGCAATGGTGGTTTGTAGCCATACCGCCTTGGCGCCGACCGTGACCAACTCGGCTTGTTGCAACAGCCGAGGAGTTCCCCATGCTGATGGTTATTTCCGGTTCGGACGTCAGTCGACATGCCGCCCTGATGGATCGCGCTTACCGCTTTCGCCACGCGATCTTTGTCGACGAGAAGGGCTGGGACGAGTTGCGTCAAGCTGACGGTTTGGAGCGCGATCGCTTCGATGACCCCCATGCGATTCATCAAATCTGCCTACGCGGCAATGACATCGTGGGTTATCAGCGTCTACTGCCCACGACCCGGCCGCATCTCCTGAGCGACGTGCTCAGCGACTTGTGCCGCCGGCGCCCGCCCCGCGGCCCACGTGTTTTCGAATGGACGCGGTTTTGCGTCGCGCCCGGCCAACGCGAAATGCGCCCACGCGGCGACAGTCCGTTCCTCGAGTTGGCGCAAGGCGTGGTCGAATGGGGAATGGCGAATCGCGTGGACACCGTCACAGTCGCCATCGACTGGCGCCTGATGGTGATTGCAATGCAACTCCGCTTCTTCGTGCGGCCGCTCGGATTCCCCAAACGTATTGGCCGTGACGAAGTGGTCGCGCTGCGCATGTCGTTCAATCGTGAGACCTTGGCCGCGATCCACGATGCGCGCGGTTGCGATGCGCCAGTGCTGACGACGGCGCCTTGGCCGTCGGCAGCCTAACAACAAGAGAAGCGCAACAGGAGGAAGTAAGGTGATTCGGACTGCCGATACAAAGATCGTCGCTCATGAACTGCACACACGATACGATCATGTTCGTGCTGTCACGTTGATCGGGCGAACCTTGCAGAAGGCCCTGTTTGCGGGCCGATCAGACGAGGTGGTTTTTTGGGCCTTGGTGCATGCTCACTACCGGGGCGGCGATCTTTGTGCGACGACTGAAGAGCAGCTCAACTTTTTCGCGCCATTCATCATCCGCGACCCGTCGGAGATCAACTGACCGGCTTAGACGTCGTTCGGGCCCACGATAACCGATGCCGAGGAAGCGCTCGGCGGATTCGCGGCAACGCCGGTCGAAGTCGGAAAGTCGCCTGGCCCCGTTGGCGCCTGGACGCAGACGGTCGAGTTCTGTCCGGTGAAACAGGAGACATCGTAGCCCGCACCGCGCACCAAATAGGTGCAAACGCTCACACCGTTTCCATCCTTGACATTGCGTGCGTTACAATCCCCGCTCGCCACGTAATTCGCGAGCTTGCCGTTCGACCCGCAACCGAACTGGCAAGCCATCAGGATCGACGACTGGTCGATTGTCGCACATTTCGAGCCCGAGCAAACTTGCTGGCCGACGATCGAGGTCAGCCCGTTCTTTTGTGCCTGGGCCCAGGAATTCTGTTCGTATTGCGTCCAGGCAGCCGTCTGCGCGGAGGGATTGTTGAGGAAACTTTGGGCGCTGCCGCTGTAGTAGCGCTCGAAGGTGCCCGGGCAGAACTGGAACGCGCCGAGGCACCCGAACTGATTGACCGTTCCGAAATTCCCCTCGCTGCCTGAGACCTTGGATGCGAAGTCCGCGCAGTTCGACGGGATGCCGGCCGCCGTCAGATTTGCGGCCGACTCGCCAGCAAACGCCGCCGCTGCCGACAGGCAGAGGAGAAGACCCGCGTCGGCGATGGCGCGACGGACTGCATGTCGCGCATTCATGGCTTCGCTCCGGTGATCGCGAATTTGTAGTCCCCGTTGACGAGCGTCATTCCGTCCTCGCTGAGCGCGAACGGGTGTTGGGCAAATTGGGTGAGCGTCTTATTTGCAGCCAGATCGGCGAAACGCGGATCGTCGGGTGGTACGATTTGATGCATCAGATCGGCGACAAGCACCGTTCGGCGTCCATCGGAGTCGACGCGGACAAGGCGCGTCGGGCAGGTGCCGGACGAGCAGTCCTCGTTCCAGATCTGCGAGACGATCAGTTCGCCCTTGGGCGTGCGCAGAACAAATTCGTGGATCGTCACAGTGCCCTTCGGGCCAATCGCAAGATCGTTCCCTGTCCAGATCCCGTCGGGATCCTTCGCGACGTTGCGATACGAGGTCTTGTAGGCAAAACTCATCTCCGCCGCGCTCGACGGCGAAGCAAGGATCAATCCGGCAAGGCCGAGGCAGCTCAGCCATGAGGCGGTGGCGCGCATGGTCGGATTTCTCCTGCGAACGGTTCGTGCCGATTGACCGGTGCTAGTGCAGGGGCACATTGAAAGAACACCCGTCGACGGCCGCATGATTGACGATCATTCCGATCTTCACCGTCCTGGTCGGAACGTCATAGGAGGCGTAAGCGGCCGTCGCGGTCGTATCGACGCCCGCGCCGGCTTCGGGTTCGAGAAAACAGGCACGGCCGGCCTCCAGCGTGCGCACCTGCACGCCTTCATAGATGGCCATGCGCAAAGGGCAGAGCTTGATCGTCACATGAGCGACCCGATCGACTCTCTTGACCTCGCAGGCGGTCGCGGTGTTGAGGGCGCTGAGAACGACCGAGCGTCGCGCACTCCAGATGACGAAATGGGCTTCGGTAACCGGTGCATTACCGGCCGCAAAGCGCTCGTCGCCCCGCGCGCGATAGTTCCGATTGTTCTCCTCGATCGCGTCCTTCCAAATGTCGGTGTAGGTGGCTGTCACCTGTGACGGCCGTTGCAGATCCGCGTAGGACATCGGCCGCCAGGTCCCTGGATCGGGGGTCAGCGACTGTGCTTTGGCTACCGTGAACGCCTCGCCCGTCATCAGTCCCATCCCCATGAGCAGCACGGCTCCGAGCCGCCTTCGCTTAGAACGACATCTAATATACTGTCTTTCGCTTGTCGACACATTTGCGGGTTGCACGGACGAGCGGTCCTACTCGTATCGTGGCCGGCCGGGCAGCCACCCCCAGAAATCCTTCGGGGACCTTTCGCGATTGCGCCAAGGAACCGCGGCGAGCGGCGGATAGACCGGCTGCATCGTCCAAATAGCGTCGTAATAATAGAAGTTCGCGGTCTCTCGCCGCATACGCCGACCTGAGCCATCGAGAAAATCTGTCGCGCAATGGACGACGGGGCCGCGATAGCGGGTCACGCGAGCGGTTTGCTGGTCGAGCATCCCGGGCTTGCAGCCGAAGAGCCAGATCGAGACGGGATAGCTGCGATTCCCCGGCGCGGTCGCCAACAAGCGCAGATAGGCGGCATTGGCTTCGACCTGTGTCGGATAGGGGAAGCGCTCGGTCAGGATCGGCGCGAACGTCGACCGGTCGGGCGCATATTCCAATCGCCCAGGCTTGACTTGTTCAGGTGCGAAGAGCGGTTCCGGACCAAGCGGCGGTCCGTTCACGACAGGACCTGCCGGAGCAGCGCAACCGGCTAGGAGGAGAAGAAGCGGAAGGACGAGGGCGTTTGGCCGCGATTGTGTTGTCACCGGCGGACCTCATTATCCAATGCCGATTGCCGGTCCCGTCGCGTCCGCCAGTCCCATGGCATTTCGAAAGTGCTCGACCACAAGCCGCGATAAGCTTTGCGCGCGTCCGCTTGGGCGGCGGCGTAAGAGGGGATCTTCAGATCGTCCGGCGCCAGCGGTGCGAGGACCGCAACGCCGTCGTGGAGCATGTCGGCGGCGAGGTCGGCATGGCCGGCAGTCGCGCAGCGGACAAGCTGCTCGTCACCCTCCGCGCGCACGCTGCCGCACGCAAGCCATCTGTTGAGGGTTGCGGTGACGAGCCAGGCTACGGCCATGGCGCCGCAAGGCCACGGCTGCCGTCCGAGCCGGGCCGTTTGATCAGGCGCGCAGGCCTCGATACCATAAAGCCGGTAAACCGTGCGGGTTTCAATGTCCCGGAAGCGGGTGCCGTCGATCACCTCGACACGAAGGGGCTGCGGTTGCGGCTGCGTTTTCGGAGTGTAGATGCTCGACGGCGCGTTCGCGGACTGGGCTCCCGCATTGCCGGGCAATAGCACCAACCCGGCAACTGCGATCAGGATCGCACTAAGCCGCGTCATCGCGCGATCCGAGATCGAGCTTGTGGAAGACGTTGGCGATGATATCGGTCGTGTAGACGGTCTCGCCGTCCTTCTTGTAGCTGCCGTCGGCGATACGACATTCGGCATACACCGCATCGCCTTTCGCGATGTTGGCGATCGCCCATTGGGCCGCCTTTTCGTTGAGGATCGTGACGGTCACCCAGTGGGTTTCTTCGCGTCGCTCACCCTTTGCATCCGTCCAGGCGCGGTCGGTCGCCACATTGATTTTCGCAGCCTTGTTGAAGGCCTTCGGCGCTTGGCCGACGCGGCCGCGCAGAATGAAGAGGTTCGTACTTCGCAAGGCTGTCTCCTATGGTTGCTGTGGGGTATTGGACGACGGCGCCACGGCGGGCGCTGGCAATGTCAGCTCTGAGGCGGCCGGGCGCTGCAGCGTCTTAAGAATGATCGCATTCGGATCGGGGAGATCCGCAAACGCCCAGAGACCGGCCTTGCTTTGTGCTGCGATCTCTTGGGCGACCCAATATGGCGGATGGACCGGTTGGCCATCGGGTTTGAGCGAGGCGAACGCGAATCCGGTTGCGATCAATGCCGTCCCAAGATCGATGCGGGAGCCAGCGCCTGCGCCTGTCGTCGGGATGGCGACACAAAAGACGAAGATGGTGCGTGTCTGCGGCACTTCGACGGCATTGTAGCATTGCGGTCGCAGATCGCGGGTCAGCGCGACGAGCATCGCGAGCGAAGCTTCCCCGCAATCGCGCTTCAGCCCGTGGCCGTTGGTGAAACTCGTGCCGCGAAGACAGGCTTGGACGCCGTAAAGGCGATAGGTCACAGCATCGGCCGACCAACTGTCCCCCGTCAGGTAGATCGCGTTTGGCGGCACGGGAAACCAAGCCGGAGACGATGTCTGAGCGTTCGCGGCGAGCGGCATACTGCAGAAGGTCAGCACGGTGAGGAGCCGCCGCAGATGCCGCATGTCAGTAGCCCTGCAGCGAGAAGTAGACACGTTGCACGCCGTTGGCCGTCGTGATGTCAACGAAATATGGATCGTCGCGCGCCTGCCGGGGCGTGGTCGGATAGTCCGTGGTGCAGCCGTTGTCTCCCGAGCATGTCTGCGAGGGCCTCGACAAATCGGCGCATAGATTGCCGTTCAGCGCCGCCGAATAGCCTGCGTCGCCGTCGGAACCCAACTGCACCGCCGTCAACCCGGCTGGACAGGCCTGATAAGGCTCATATCCAAGACCGCTCGCATTGCCTTCCGAGCAGCTCGGCCAACTCCCTCCATGCGCCAGGCTGTGAAACAGGCTCTGCATCACGGGCACGCAATAGGGAATCCCTGACCAGCTCGGATTGCCGGCGGCCGCGCACAGCAGCACCTTGCATCCAAAGGAGGCGTCCTGCGCCTCGCCGCGGCCCGCGCCGGCCAGCATCGCCGCGCCAGCCACGCCGATCAACAAAGCTGCACAGCGCGTCATCGTCCCTCCGCAAGCGAGCCTGGTGTGGATCGATCATCTCTCCTGTTGCCAGAGTATCAACATTCAATATATTGTCTATTCGAAAATGCGGGGCGGGGTGGCATGTCGAGACGCGCCATAGCAATAGGTTTCGGCCTTCTGGCTGTGGTGTCCAGCGCCCAAGCGCAGGACACCCGGCTCGCAGCCGTCGACGGATCCGGTCGGATTTTGCCGGTCGCGTCGCCGGTCGCCGTCGTTCAAACCATCGGCACCGTCAGGGGCGCCACGCCGTGTCCGAAGGCGAAGGCGATGACGCCCGAGGACGCGCGCGCTTTGATCGGCCGGATCGCGGCCGAGGAGCGTTTCTCGCCCGACTTCACGCTCTCGGTCGCCAAGAACGAGAGCCATTTCGACGCGATCGCGCTGTCGGATAAGGGCGCTTTCGGGTTGATGCAATTGATGCCTGACACGGCACGGCGCTTCAAAGTCGATCTGTGCGATCCGGCCGACAATGTCCGTGGCGGCGTCCGCTATCTCCAGGCGCTCACCACCCGATACCGCAATCCCCTCTATATCGTTGCGGCCTATAACGCCGGCGAGGACCCGGTGGACAAGAACCGCGGCCTGCCGCCTTACCCCGAAACCGTGCGCTTCGTCGCGCAAGTCATCAACGACTTCTACGCCTGGCCGAGCCCAAGCGCGGCTGTGTCGCGTCCAACGCGCGACAAGTCCGCTGCGGTCGCCGACCTGATCGAGCCTCCGCAAACCGGCTCCGTCACTGAGACAAAACCCGCCGCCCAGTCGCGCGATCCGGCGCAGTGGAGCGACGGGTTCGTCATGCATGTCGACTAACGGGAGGGAGCCGATGAGACGATCGCTATCGAGACCAATTCTGGGCGGAAGCCTATTTCTCTTGAGCATGGTGAATGCGCAAGCGCAGTCGAGCGGGGGCACGCTGCAGCCTGTTCAATCGACCTTGACGCAATTGGTGTCTGCGCTCACAGGGCCGATCGCCACCGCATTGGCGACCCTCGCCGTCATCGCCTGCGGGTTTTTCGCCTGGTCTGGCCGGCTCACTTGGGGCATCGCCGGCAGCGTCATCTTTGGCATCGTGCTGGTGTTCGGCTCGGCGCAGATCGTCCAGTTCTTCCAATCGGCGGTCGGACAATGACAGAAGACGAGCTCGAGGACCCGCTGATCACGCCGCTCGTCAAGGCGCTGACCCGCGCGCCGACACTGATGGGTGTGCCGTACATGTATTTCATGTTCAACGGCGTGGTCTCGAGCGTCTGCTTTCTTGTCTCGCACAACCTCTTCATGTTGCTGGTCGCGATCCCGCTGCATCTCTTCGGCTTCGTGATGACGCTGCGCGACGACCGCATCTTCGAAATTCTTTTCGTAAAGTCGACCAAATGCCCCCCGCGCTCGCGCGGATTCTGGGGCGCCGACAGCTACGCGGCATGAGGTGACGGCAATGGTGGCGCGCGCACTCCTCGATGAACTGACCTTCGGCACGATCTCCCGGCGTGAGCGCCCGGTCGCCTCGCATGTGCCGTATACCCGCCATGTCGATGACAACATCATCAAGACGCGCGACGGCCTCGTTATGACCGTGCTCAAGCTCGACGGCTACTCGTTCGAGACCTCGGATATGAGCGAGGTGAATGCTCGGCTTCTCGGCCGCAATGACGTCGTGCGGACGCTGGCAAACTCGCGTTTCGCGCTGACGGCGCATATCATTCGCCGCGAGGTCCAGCCGCGCATCGAATCGACCTTCGACAACGTGCTCTGTCGCGAGCTCGACGAACGCTACGACGCCGCGCTTTCGAAGCGTCGGATGTTCGTCAACGATCTTTATCTGACCATCATCAGGCGCCCGCTGCAGGGACAGGCGGGAACCTTCGATGCCATGCTGACGAAGGTGCTGGGCCGCAAGGACGCGGGTGGCGAATCAGTTGCGCGACAAACGGCGCTCAACGAACTACGCGACGCCGCGACGGCTGTGCGTGAAAATCTCGCCGGCTATGGCGCACGTCAGCTTGGCGTCGTGCGCCGCGAGGGCGTCTGGTTCTCCGAGCCGCTGGAATTTCTGGTGCAGATTCTGAACGGCGGCATCCCGCGGCCGATGGCGCTGCCGCGCATGGACATCGCCGACGCCTTGTCGTTGAAGCGCCTCTTCTTTGGCCGTAACGCCATCGAGGTCCGCGGCGCCGGGCCGGAAGACAGCCGCTTTGCCGCCATGGTGGCGATTCGGGAATACCCGGCTCAAACCGGACCAGGCTCGTTCGACAATTTGCTGCGCGTGCCGCACGAGTTCATCGCGGCGCAGAGCTTTGCGATCGTGGACCGGCCGGAGGCCGCCAAGCAGATCGACCGCGTCTCGCGCCAGGTCGACATGTCGGATGAGGCCGGGTCGATCGTCGCCGAACATCTCGATGACGCACGCGACGAATTGCTCGCCTCGGAGGCGATCTACGGCGAACACCACATGACGGTGATGTGCCTCGGCCGGGATCTCGCCGAGGTTGGCGCTGCGGTGACGGCGGTCGGCGCTGCGCTAACCGATCGCTCAGTAATCTGGGTGCGCGAGGATCTCAACTGCGAGCCCTCGTTCTGGGCGCAGCTTCCGGGTAATTTCGGCTACATCGCACGCAAGGCGATCATCTCGTCGAAGAATTTCGCGGGCTTCACGTCGCTGCACAATTACCCGAGCGGCCGGCCGGACGGCAATCATTGGGGACCGGCGATCTCGGTGTTCGAGACCACGTCGCAGACGGCTTACTATTACAATCATCACGTCCGCGATATCGGCAACTTCACCGTGGTCGGTCCCACCGGCTCCGGCAAAACGGTGTTCCTGTCCTTCATCGCGGCGCAAACCCAGCGCATCGAACCGCGGCCGAAGCTCGTCTTCGTCGACAAGGACCGCGGGGCGGAAATCTTCCTGCGCGCGCTGGGCGGCCAATATGAGACGCTGGTGCCGGGTGAGCCGACCGGATTCAACCCTCTGTCGCTTCCTGATACCGCGCCCAATCGTGAGTTTCTTTACCAGCTCTTCGCCTTCATGCTGCGGCCGGCGAATGGCGCAGAGCTGACGGCCTCGGAAGAGCAGGTGATTCGCAACGCCATCGCAGCGGCGCTCAGCGCCGGCCCCGAGGGGCGGACGTTGAAAGCCTTCTCGACCTTGCTGCGCGGCCGCATCCGCGCGGGCGAGGGCGATCTCCTAGCCCGGCTCGAAAGCTGGTTGCGTGCCGATCAGAGAGGCTGGCTGTTTAACAACGAACAGGACCAATTCTCGCTTTCGACCGTGTTCGGCTTCGACATGACGCGCGTGCTCGACGATCCCGTCGTGCGCACCGCGGCGCTAATGTACATCTTCCACCGCATCGACGAGCTCCTGACCGGCGATCCCGTCATGATCTTCCTCGACGAGGGCTGGCGGCTCCTCGACGACGAGGTTTTCGCCTTCTTTATCCGTGACAAGCTCAAGACCATTCGCAAACAGAACGGCATTGTCGGCTTCGGCACCCAGTCGGCGGCCGACATCGTGCGCTCCAAGGCCTCCAATACGCTGATCGAGCAGACCAGCACCAACATCTTCTTTCCCAATCCGAAAGCCGACGACGAGAGCTATCGGCAAGCCTTCCGTTTGTCGGGACGCGAAGTCACCTGGATCCGTTCGACCGCGCCCGAGAGCCGGTCCTTTTTGATCAAGCATGGCCGCGACAGCGTCGTCGCGCGTCTCAACCTCGCCGGCATGCCGGACCTGATCAAGGTCCTGTCGGGGCGCACCGAGACGGTCGCCGAACTGGACGCGCTGCGCGCCAAGCTGGGAGACGATCCGGCAGCATGGTTGCCGGTCTTCATGGGGAGGGCGGCGTCATGATCGGACGCATGGTTCTGGTTGCGGGCCTTATCGTTGGGGGCGCGGTCCCGGCGCTGGCCGACATTCCGGTGAATGACGCCGCTCAATTGACGCAGAAATCGCTGACCGCGGGCACGACCGTCAAATTGGTGCCGGTGACAACGCAGCGGCAGGATGCGAACAACGGCGTTCATTGCGCGGTCACGACCGGCAAGAAAGCCAGCGTGACCAACCCGACGGTGCAGCCGCAGAGCGGAGCCGGCGCGCAGGCCATCCAATCTTATGCCCCGGATCAGCCGACGACCCCGGATACGACCGCCCAGGGCGCGGCGCTCAACGACCAGACTCTCTTTCAGTCGAGCGGCAATGTCGTGGCCGGACTCAATGCCAGCGGTTCGACCATGACCGCAGCGAAATCCGCCTTCCAGTCCGCGAGCCAGCAGGTGGGCACCGCCCAGACCGTCATGGCGTCGATCGACATGAACAGCGCGGCGCGGCTGCAGAACAATCTCGCCTGGAACGGCGCGATCGGGTCGGCGAATCTCTGGGTGACCGCGATCAACGCACTCAACCTCGCCATGACAAGCGACATGAGCCGCGCGGCGCTCGGCATGCGTGCGACGTCAAACACCAATAGCCAGCCGATTTCGGGACCGGCGTGCCCGGCCGGACTGATCGGCTCGGGAACTCCATCGGATCCGTGCCGCACGCCGTCGACCTGCTCGACCACGCCGCCCGGCTCGCCGCCTGATCCCGCCTGCGTCAGCGCGCGCTACGTCGATACTGACGGGAATGTTCTGTTCTATCTGGCGCAGATCCAGAACGCGGCCAATGCAGCGGCGCTGATCTCCAGCAACAGCCACTAGGGAGGCTTTGATGCGCATTCATCTCGCAATTGCGGTCTTCGTCATCGGGCTCGCCGTCGCCCCGCAAGCCAATGCGCAGGTCCCGGTGATCGACAGCGCCAATCTCACCAAGGCGCAACAGATCGCGACCAGCACGCAGCAGATCCTCACAGCGGATCAGCAGATTCTGCAATTCACGCAAAAGACGCTGCAGGCCGTCACCGGCGATCGGTCGTCGCAAGCGCAAGGCTCTCTCGCTCAGATGGCGCTGGGAGGCGGTTTTTCGATGGCGCAAGCGCCATCGCTCGGCTCGGTGATTTCGGGTGGCGCGCTCTCCTTCGCGGGTATGGGCGCTGGGTCGCAGAACATCGTCTCGACGCTGATCAACGGCTTGCAGCTCGTGCAGACGATCACGGGGCTAGCGAACGGACAGACCAATCCTGTGGACACGGCTTACAAGAACTCGGTCAATGTCGCCGCGACGCTCTCCGGTTTGATCAATTCGACGCAAACCGCGATGCAGACGCGATCTCAGGCCTTCACGCAGGGCGGGCAGCAGATCGGCACCGCCCAGGACCTCAAGGGCAGCGTCGATCAGAACACGCAGGTCCAGATCCAGACGGGCCAGACGATCAACGAGCTGAACGGCGTTGTGAACAATGCCGCGACCGCCGCGAACCAGGCCAATCTCGACCGGATCGCGGCGCAGTCGGCGGCCGCGCGCGCCATGAAATTCACCCAGTGAGAGACATCGGGGAGCGACCGTGTCGAAACGAGCAGCGATCGTCATAGCCGTCGTCGCCCTGGCGATCGGCCTTTTAGCCGGGCGATTCCTGCTCTCCCGGCCTCCTTCTCCGGTCGCGAGCAACCCCGGCGGTCAGAGCGCGTCCGATGATGATGCGGCCGCGTCGGCCTCGCGCGCCATGACCTTCACGCAGCCAAAGGCGCCGACGAAATGAGACTGAGCTGGCGTGTGGTGTTCATTGTCCTGGTCGCGGGTGCGCTCGCCGGTTGCGCTTACCGGCCGCTCAAGGCGCCCTGTTCTCCCGACGAAGGCGGAACGCCGCTGGCCTATAGCGAGATGCCCCAACCTGCCGTGCTGCCCGCCCTCGAGGCGCTCGATCGCTGCGGCCCGATGCGGCCGATCTGAGAGGCGGCGATGGGGAACACATTCAACATTACGACATTGTTGCAAACCGTCGATCAGCTTGGTCAGAACTATGTTTCGAGCGCCTATCAGGCCCTGGCCAGCGCGGCGACCTCAGGCGGCGGGACCGGCGTCGCCGGCCTGCTCTTGACGCTCTATGTCATCTTTTGGGGCGTCGGCATCTGGCAGGGGACCGCGACGGGCGGTCCGGCCGACCATGCCTTCCGTCTGTTCCGGGCGTTCCTCATCTACGCAATGGCGACGAGTTGGGGCGATTTCCAGACCTTCGCCTACAACGCCCTGAACAGCGGTCCCTCGGCGATCGGCAATGCCTTGCTCAATGTCGTGACCACGGCCAACAACACCGGCACGGCCGCCAATCTCAATTCAGTGAACGGCGTGCAGTCGGCCCTGCAGAACATGTGGAACACCACGAACAGCGCTACGGAAGCGTTCCTGCAGAATGCCGGAATCACCAATTGGGGGCCCTACATCTTCGCCGCGGTCTTCTATGTGGTGATGGCGTTGTTGATCGGCTTCGCGATCTTCCTGATCATCTTGTCGAAGATGTTCATGTGGCTCTTGCTCGCGCTGGCGCCGGTCTTCATCATCCTGTTGCTGTTTGGCGCGACGACGCGTTTTTTTGGCGGCTGGATGAGCGCGCTGGTTCAGTATTTCGTCGTCCAAGTGCTGGTTTATGCTTTTCTCGCCTTCTATGTCTCGCTGATCCAGCAATCAATCGACACATTGAACGGCGTCGCCAATTCGAAATCGGCGACCTGGGCCACCATCGGTCCCGTCGTGCTGATGGCGATCATCGGCGTCCTGCTGCTCAGCCAGATCAACAATGTCGCGGCCGCGATCGCCGGCGGAGTTCCGATTTTCGCGCCGCGGATCGGATCCGTCATCGCGACCGCCACGGGCTTCCGCCTCGGGGCCGCGGCCAATCGTGCGCGGCTCGCCTTCCGCAACCCGTTGAACCCCGCATCGATGTCGCGCCGCGAGGAGCTCGCCTCCCGCCAGCGGGCGCGAGTCGGACTGCGGGCCGCCTCCTGGGCGCAATCCGCGGAATTTCGCCGCTTGGCTGACCAGCTCCGCAATCCGGGAGTGCCGCCGGCGCCTAGCAGCGGAGGTCGCCCGTGACGGAGACGGCAGCCTCGGAGCCGGCGCGGGTCGATCCGCGGTACTACGCGGACGGCGCGACATGGGAACACGACATCGCGCGCCGGAACCGCAATTCGCGAGCCCTCGCCTGGATCGTTGCGAGCGTCATGAGCGTCGTCGCGATCGTCGCACTGGGCGTTCTTGCCCTGCTGGTGCCGCTCAAGACCTACGAGCCCTACATGGTCGTTGTGGACAAGGCGACGGGCTTCGTCGAGGTCAAGCGGCCAATGGCCGAAGGCGCGCTGACCCAGGACGAGGCCGTCACGATGTTCAACGTCGTGCGCTACATCAAGGCGCGTGAGACTTACGATCCGAAGGCGCTCAAGGACAATTTCGACCTGGCGCAACTGCTCGCATCAGGTGACGCTGCGCGCGAGCTGACCGAAATCTACTCTCCTGCCAATCCCAATAACCCGGTCAAGATTTACGGCACCAACACCGAGGTCGCCGTGAACATCAAGTCAGTTACGTTCCCGAACAATCGTACCGCGCTCGTCCGGTTCTCGACGGACGAGAAGTCGGCCACCAACACGATCACCCGCCATTGGGTTTCGCTTGTGCGCTTCCGCTACACCGGCGCACCGATGCGCAACGAATGGAGGTTCGAAAATCCGCTCGGCTTCCAGGCGCTGGAATATCGCCGCGATCAGGAAACGGCGCCTTCGCCTGGAACGGCGGAGGCGAAGCCATGATCGGACGCTGCGTTGCGTTGAGTCTGCTTCTGGTGCTTCCCGCCGGATCGGCCTTCGCGGAGGCCACGCCGCGGCCTGGTCATCTCGATCCTCGTGTTCGCGATGTCATCTATAACAAAGACAACGTCACCGCCGTCGACGCCACCTACGGCACCTCGACGATGATCGAGCTGCAGCCGGATGAGAAGATCGAGACGCTGGCGCTCGGCGATTCGGTCGCCTGGAAGGTCGAGCCCAACCGCAAGGGCAATATCATCTTCGTCAAGCCGGTCGAAAAGAACGCGCAGTCGAACCTCAATGTCGTCACGGACAGACGTATCTACAGTTTCATTCTCCGGTCGAATACGCGCCCGCCATCATCGCAGATCTACGAAGTTCGCTTTCGCTTTCCCGAGAACGAAGCGAGCGCCGGGCTCCTTGCGGCAGCAAAGGAGCGCGCCGCCAACCCGAATCTGAAAGACCTCAACATCGCGAATGCCAACAGCGACTATGGTTACAAGGGCTCATCCGCCAACAAGCCGGTTACCGTCTTCGACGATGGCGTGAAGACCTGGTTTCGCTTCGAAGGCGAGGTGCCGGCGGTCTATATCGTCGACGCCGATCGCAACGAGAGCCTCGTCAACTATCGGACCGAAGGTCCCTATGTCGTCGTCGATAAGGTCTCGCCGCAGTGGACGCTGCGCAACGGCCAGGAGTCGACGTGTATCTTCAACCGCCGCCTGACCAATGTGCATGAGCCCAACGGGCTTGAGCCGTATGCGCCGCAGCGTGTCGGTGCGGCGTCACTCGCTGGGGGCTGAAGCGCATGCCGACACCGGAGGACTATCGCTCGTTCGAAATGGAAGCCGCCGCGGCGACCTCCGTCGCACGCGGGCGCACGGCACTCGGTCGTTTTTTGAAATTCGGCGTGCCGCTCGGCGCGGTGATGGTAGCCACCTGGATGATCTACAGTTCGACGCAGCGGCGCACTCCGACCATGACGACGCCCGACAAGGAGGAGTTCACAACCACCCAATTTCCCGCGCCGTCGCTGTCGACCCCGCGTCCGCAGACCAATCAGGGCACGATCGTGATCCCGCAGGCCCCGCCTGAGCCAGCGCCGCCGCCGCCAGCTCCCCCCGTGACCTTGCAGCCGCCGGCGGCGCCCGCGCCACCGCTCACCATGGTGCCACCGAACGACGACGAGGCGCGGCGGCTTGCAGAACTCGAGCGTCTGCGACAGGAGGAGGAGCGCCGAAAATGGGAGCGTCTGCGTGCTCCGCAAGTGATCGCCGACAACGCGAGTGCCACTGCGGCCGCCGCGAATCCTAACGATACTAATCAAGCCGCTGGCGCGCCTGACGATGATCCCAACCGGCGTTTCCTGGCATCCGTCTCGGCCGCAGGCGTCGACGTCTCGCGCGCCACGAAAAATAACCGGATCGACGCGCTGGTCGCACAGGGAACATTTATCCGGGGCGTACTCGAGACTGCCGTTCAGAGCGACTTGCCTGGAATGGTGCGCGCGACCGTCACCGAGAATGTCTGGTCGTTCGACGGACGACGCGTGCTGATTCCGGCGGGCAGCCGTCTCATCGGCGAATATAAATCGGGAATCGCGCAAGGACAGACGCGGGTCTTCGTCGTCTGGACGAGGCTGTTGCGGTCGGATGGCGTCTCCGTGCAACTCGGCTCGAACGGCGCCGACGATCTCGGCCGGGCCGGGAATGCCGGCTTCGTCGACAATCACTACGTTGAACGGTTCGGCGCTGCGATCATGTTGTCGATCGTTGGCGGCGCCGCGCAATTCCTCAGCGCCTATGGCCAGAATACCAACGGCTATGGCAACGGAACCGTCATCACGACGACGGATCCGGTCACCGGCATCGTCACGCAGACCCAGACAGGTGTGAACCAGAATCAGCTCAGCCTGCAGGCGCGCCAGATCGCGGCTCAGAACGTTTCACAGACCTTGACCAATATCGCGCAGGAAGCGCTTCGCAATTCCATCAACATCCCGCCGACGATCTATCTCGACCAGGGCAGCCGGATCATCGTCTTCGTTCGGCGCGACTTGGACTTCTCTTCCTTTTATCCAGATCCGGTCAAGGAAGCTCTGACGGAGTTGAAGCGTGAGCGCGCTGTCACGAAACCTGACCGTCTTCATTGATCGGGCGCTCGATCCGATTCGCGAGTGGCTCGCGGACGATCAGACCGTCGAGATCTGCGCGAACGGACCGGGCGAGGTCTGGATCGAACGCTTCGGTCAATCCGCGATGGAACGCCATGAGGTGCCGAGCCTGACCGAGCATGCAATCCGCCATCTTGCCGAGCGCGTCGCCGGCCACTCCGGCCAGAGCGTGAACGAGGAGCATCCGCTGCTTTCGGCCGCGCTGCCGTCGGGCGAGCGATTCCAGGGTGTGATGCCGCCAGCGACAACTGCCGGCGGAGCCTTTGCCATCCGCAAGCAGGTCATCAAGGAGATGCGCCTCGACGACTACCGCCGCCTCGGGTCGTTCAAGAAGGTCGAGACGGCCGGGGAGGGGGCTTTGACCGCGACCGACCGTCAGCTTTGCGAGCATCTCGAGGCGGGCCGCATCGAGGACTTTATCCGCCTGGCCGTGATCAGCCGCTATTCGATCCTGCTGTCGGGCGGAACGAGCTCGGGCAAAACGACGTTCCTGAACGCGATTCTCAAGGAGGTGCCGGAGGACGAGCGCATCCTCACGATCGAGGACACGCGCGAGGTCAATCCGATCCAGAAGAATTACCTGCCGCTTGTGGCGTCGAAGGGGGACCAGGGCGAGGCGCGCGTGACCGTCGAAATGCTCTTGCAGGCCTCGCTGCGGCTGCGGCCAGACCGCATCTTCCTCGGTGAGATTCGCGGCGCAGAGGCCTACTCTTTCCTCCGAGCGATCAATACCGGGCATCCCGGAAGCATCACGACCGTCCATGCCGACAGTCCGTCCGGGGCGTTCGAGCAACTGGCGCTGATGGTGATGCAGGCCGGCCTCGGGCTGAAGCGCGAGGAGATCGTCGCCTACATTCGCTCGGTGCTGCCGATCGTAATCCAGCAGACCAAGATCGGGGGCTGGCGGGGGACCTCGGCGGTCCATTTCTCGCGCATGGCCGAATGGCGGCAGGAGCGCGAAGCAGCGGAGCTTGGGGCAGGAAGGGGACGGCATGGCCCGCGTCGTCGCCTATAGAGTCGCAATTGCCATCCTTCTGCTGCTGGCGTTCTGTCTGCTTTGGAGCCTGGCCTACGAAATTGCCGTGGCGCTGCGTTGGGCGCCTGGACGCTTTCCGGGTGAGGGCGCCAGCCGGTGGGCCCTGTTTCGGCAGCAGAACGCGGACCGCTCGGCGGAGTTTTTCCTGATCGCCTGGCGTCACTTCTACGAACGGTTGATCTATCCGCCGACACGCGTCGAAGCCCTGATCCGCGCCGGCTACGGCGTGGCCACCGTCCTAGCGTTGGGTATCGGCGGATTGATCTTCGGCTTCGTCAATCGCCGCCAGATGCCCTATGGGGCGGCCCGGTTCGGCACGATCATGGGAGCGGCCAAGCAAGGACTGATCGCCAAGCAGGGGATCATTCTGGGCACGCTGAACGGCTCTACGATTCGCTCCGACGAACCGGCCCACATCCTCGTGGTCGGCCCGTCGCGATCCGGCAAGGGGACCGGCTTCGTCCTGCCGAACGGTTATCTCTGGCAAGGTTCGGCGGTGTTCTTCGATCCAAAGCGGGAGAACTTCGATGCGTTGGCGAACCATCGCACGACGATGGGCAACAAGGTGTTCATGTTTTCACCGGGGTCGAGCGATACCCATCGATACAATCCGCTTGATTTCGTGCGCCGCGACGAGCGGATGGCGACCGACTGCTTGGTCGTCGCATCCTTCGTCATTCCGGAGAAGGCCGACGACACCTGGGCCGGCGCCGGGCGGCTGCTGCTCTCAGCCCTGATCGGTTATGTGCTGGCGTCGCCCCTGACCACCACGGCGCAACACATGCGCACAGTGGCGCGAATGACCACGACGGGCAAAGATATCTCCACGGTGCTGCGCGCGATCGTCAAGACAGAGCGCGATCATCTGCCGACCTGGGTGATCGACAGCTTCAACCAGTACATCGCGCTCGAGCCGGAGACCCGAAACAGCGCCGTCTTCAACGTCAATATGGCGATGAGCCTGTGGAACAACGGACTGATCTCGGCCGCGACAGAGACATCCGACTTCGACATTCGCGAGCTGCGCCGGCAGCCGATGACAATCTTCATCGGCTGCACCATCGCGGAGCTCTCGATCTTCCGGCCGCTCATTCGCATCCTGTTTCAGCAGATCCATGACCTCTTGATGGAGAAAATCCCGGGGCCGGACGAACCGCACCAGGTCCTGTTAATGCTGGATGAATTCTTCCACGTCGGCCGGATGGACTCGCTGATCTCGAAAATCACGATCAGCGCCGGTTACGGGTTCCGGATGGCGATCGTCATGCAGGACATCGCCCAGCTCGACGAGCTCTATGGTCGCCATACCCGCATCACGACGGTCTCGGGCTCACAGATCAAGCTGTTCATCCAGATCAACGATCTCGAGACATCGGAATTCGTGTCCGAGATGCTGGGCGAGACGACGCAAGTCTACAAAACCCCCATTCAGCGTCCGGACCAAGGCATCTTCGCGCCGCGCGTCTGGGCGCCCCATTACACGCCGCGCCCGCTGCGCAGCCCGCTCGAACTCAGGGAAATGTCGTCGCGGCTGTCGATCCTGATGGTGAAGAACTCGCCATCGTTCGAACTTACGAAGATCCGTCACTACCTCGACAAACCCTACCGTTCCTTTTACGAGCGCGCCAAGGCGGCACCACCGCCTCTGCCAAAGTTGCGGGCCTGGCAGGATGAGGCACTGCGGGGAGCCATCAATCCGGCGCCGGAGGCGCCGCAGGCAGCGCCCGAAGCCCCGCCGCCCATCATCACCCCGGCAGCGGGGAGCGCGCCGGCGCGCAGGGCGCCTTCCCCTCGGCGGGCAAAGGTCGCGACGACCAAAGCGAAGGCGTCTGCGTCTCCGCCACCGGAGCCTGCGCCTCTAACACTGGTCTCGCGATCGGCTCCTCCACAAACACAACCGCGCAAGACGTTATCGCTGGGCGCGGTGCCTGCTGCCCCTCCGGGAGAGAACTGCGACGTGCGCGATATTCTGTCCTCCGCCACTGCAGGACAGCATGAAAGCTTCGCGGCAATGATGAGCGTGTTGCGCGCCGCGCCGAATGCCAAGGTTCACAAAGTGATAGAGACGCTTACGTCTTTGCACGAGTCGTTCGGAGAGGACGAAGAAACATAACGTCGCGCTTTTGCACCCGCTGTGATCCGACGATTGCCGACACCGCTAGAACTCAACGTTGAGACCAGCACCTGCAAGATGTCGAAGCCAAATAGCCACGTGTGGCCTAGTCCAATAATCTGAAACAGTGCTATCATTTGACAATATTATTTTCTATATTCAGCAGCTTATGTTCCCTAAGCTAGATTCTGCGACTCAGCTTTGTAGCAGCTCAGTTAAAATGTCCGGATCTGGCAAAGTAGGAATGTCGCTCCTGCGTTGCCAATCTGTCCGCGTTTGAGAGCGCGGGAGATTGCAGATTGTGGTTTTGATGAGCGAACGCGAGCTGCGACGTATCGAGGTTTTGTCGAAGAGTGTCGAGCGGCGAATGACAAGCTTGCGGCGGCACGCCTGCTCGACGTTTTAGTTCGTCAGGTCCAGCGACTCTTGAAGACGTTCCAGCCGGATGGCGCTGCGGCTCTCCGGCACAAGGCGCGCGGCCGACATTCCAACAACCGCATCGTCGATGGCGTTCGCGACTTTGCGCTGGAGCTAATCCGCGAACACTACGTCGACTTCGGACCGACGCTTGCCCGCGAGAAACTGATCGAACGGCATCAGCTCGTCAGCTCGCGGTCAGTAGTCAGTAAGGAGACGCTGCGCAAATGGATGACGGAAGCTGGAATCTGGACGTCACGCCGTGAGCGGAAGCGGCGGCTGCATCAGCCGCGCGGGCAGCGCGACTGCTTGGGTGAGATGGTGCAGATCGACGGCTCGCACCATTGGTGGTTCGAGAACCGTGGCGCCAAATGCGCCCTGCATCGTCTTCATCGACGATGCGACCGGCAAGCTGCTTCATTTGCGCTTTGCCGGCTCCGAGAACACGTTCGACTACTTCCATCCGGCCAGGGCGTATCTGCGGGAATGGGGCAAGCCGTTGGCTTTCTATAGCGACAAGCACGGCATCTTCCGAACGACCCACGGTTCTGAGCAGGACCCCCACCAGCGGCCTGGCGCAGTTTGGCCGCGCGCTCTATGAGCTCAACATCGACATCATTTGCGCCAATACGCCACAGGTCAAGGGGCGCGTCGAGCGCGCCAATCAGACCCTGCAGGACCGGCTTGTCGCTTCGGCTGCGTTCAGAGTTTGCCAGCCGACACAACGACGTCCAACCGCACAGCCGGCTCGGGCACCGTCCGCACGGGAGTATATCAGGGTCATGTCACAGCCTGCGCGTGTCGGCTCTAATGCGGTCAACTCCAATCCTTTGATGCCGTTGGCTACCCGGACGGCATCAGCCAATCGACACACACGCACGGTCACGTTAGCTCATAGGCCTCAGAAGGCCACTTTATGAAATACCGCAAGACGCAGACCCAAGCATTGGACTTCAGTCAACAAAATGGTGCAAGTGTTTCTCGATCTCATAGATGGGATATTTGGTCAGATCCTTTCCGATTTCGGCGATGATGCGTTTTTTAATGTCAGGATGGAGCGCCTCGCGCACGTCTGCCAACGTTCGTGCTGGCGCAACAACCACCAGCGCTCTTGCGTTACGGTCGCGTGCCAGGTCTTCCATGGCCGTCGCTACTCGTTTGGCAAAGCGATGCTCCTCTAGTTCGTGCCAGTCGGTCTGTGCCACAGCGCTGCGCAAATTCGTTCGAGCACGCTTGAAAACGCGCCCAGGTCGATCTCTGCCCTGCTCATGTGCTGGGGGATTGTCGTCGACAAATACGCGCTCAGTCTTCAAGTCCAGATATTGTTCGTCGCCGTCATTCCGCAAAAATAGAGCTTTACGGCCGTCGCCAACGAAGACAAAGGCGCCATGCGGGATTTTTAGCTTCGTCATCGGGCGTCTCTCAAAGGACAAACACTTCCGGTCACTATCTGCGAAAGAGCCTATTGCTGACTCATTCTTTCAGACTGGTTGTTGCTACGAACGGCTCGGTATGTCAGTGCTATCCCTCGCGCATCTTCATCGGAAGCGACTGGCTTCAGGAGGACATTGAATTATGTCCCTTTCACGCTTTCTGCAGCTTCAAGCGCAAGCCGCGCCTCGTGAACAAACGTCTCCCAACGCTTATAGGGTGTAGTACGGTGAGGCTGCTTGTGATCGACAACGTCCTCGTCCGGCCATTGATCGGCGCTACAATTTCTTTCGGTTGCGGGAATCTGAAAATAGACCGTCCGACAGAGCACGCGGGCTGCGGCCTCTATTTCAGCTTGCGTCGGCATTGAGGCTTCTCCGTGGCTGTTCAGCAGAACATTCTGAAATGGTGCAAGGGTTCGCCTTGACAGTTGTCAATAAGGTCATTGCACCACCTCAACCGGATCATAAGCGTAGCCCGCCATCGACCTCAAGGACGCGGCCGTTGTAGTAGTCATTTTGCAAGATAAACGCCGCTGCATGACTTATTTCCGCAGGAGTCGCCAGCCGTCGCATCGGTATTCCCGAAACAATTTTTTCTCGAATTCTTGATGGGATCTCGGCCACCATTGTTGTATCGACAAAACCCGGCGCGATACCAGCGACGCGAATGTTATAGCGTGCAAGCTCCTTGGCCCACGTCACGGTCATAGCTGCCACGCCCGCCTTGGCGGCTGAGTATTTTGTTTGTCCGACATTGCCGTAGCGAGAGATGCTTGAAACGTTAATGATCAGCCCGCCGCGTTGCCCCTCGATCATATGAAGGGCTGCTTCGCGCCCGCACAGGAACACGCCAATCAGATCGACGGCGATCACCTTCTTGAACTCTGAAAGCGACATTTTCCGCTGCACCTTGTGGTCGACGGCCTTGACCAGAAGCGCATCGCTCACCACGCCGGCGTTGTTGATCAATCCGTCGATGGAGCCAAATTCAAGACGGATTTTGCGGAACGCATTTTCAACCGCCGGCTCGTCGGTAACGTCGAGCGTGAAGAATTTGTTCATGCCGTCCAAGCCAGCCAAGCCAGCACATTGCCGCAGTGTCTCCTCGAGCATGGAAGCGTCGCGATTGATGATCGCAAGGTTTGCTTTGCACTGAGCCAGGGTCTTTGCCAATTCTCGGTCGATGCCTTGACCAGCTCCGGTGATGACAATCGTCTTGCCGCGGATGTCCAAAATGGGGACTCACCGGTTCCAATTATTGAAGTCACCATAGAAGATGCATCCAGCTAGGAAATTGACGGCGGTCAATGCGCAACAAGCCGCGACCTGAACAATTCTGATCTGCGAAAGCCCCGCTTTTCGGAAATCGAGATAGGGATCAGCAACCGAGCTGAAGCTTTGGAGATGACAATGCGTACGGACAATGAAATTGAACGTGACGTGAAGGACGAGCTGCAATGGAACCCGGACCTTGACGCGACCGATATCGCGGTCTCGGTCAAACAGGGGGTCGTAACGCTGGCTGGATTCGTCAAAAGCTGGAGCGACAAGTACGAAGCAGAAATGGCAGCCAAGCGCGTGTCTGGCGTCCGCGGCATCGCCAACGATCTGGAGGTGCGCCTCCCGAACGTCGACGAACGTCCCGACCCGGATATCGCTCGTGATGCCGTTTCCGCGCTCAAGAGCCAGCTACCGCTTTCGTCCGAAAATACCCGCGTGGTCGTCAAGAACGGCTGGATTACTCTCGAAGGAAATGTCGAGTGGTACTATCAGAAAAGTATCGCGGAATCGGCCGTGCGCCGGCTCAAGGGTGTCCGTGGCGTGATCAATTCGATCGTCATCAAGCCGCGCGTGGAGCCGTCGGAAATCAAACGTAAGATCGAAGACGCGTTCACGCGCTCTGCCGAGATCGACGCGAACCGGATCACCGTGGAAGCCAAGGGTGGCGAGGTGATCCTCAAAGGCACCGTTCGGTCGTGGGCGGAGCGAGAGGAAGCGGGGAGGCAAGCGTGGGCTGCGCCTGGTGTTACCAAGGTTGACAACCGCATCGTTGTCAGCCCGTAGGTTGACGGCCCAGGAGTACGCGCGGCTGGTCGCACTGCCGCCCTCCTCCACGTGTGCCTGACGAGATGACTGGCCTTTATTCGACGGAGAACTCGAATGCGCGCATTTCTATGCGCGGTCGCCGCTGCGGTCGCCTTGGCAATCGTGGCGTATTTAGTTCTTGCTTCAGTTCAAAAGACCGCAGACCAAGCATTCAGGACTGAGGCGGTTCGCCTATGATTGGCACGCTCATGAAAGAACAAGCGAAGCCTGCGGGGCGCTGCGGGCACTAGGGCCTCCGAGGGCCACGATCGATCGGCTGAGTGAGTTTCACTTGGCGAGTCCCGTCAAATTCAATGATGCCGCGCTCTTTCAATTCCGTCAGTGCGCGACTGACTGTTTCGATGGAACGCCCAAGGTGGTCTGCCATGTCATGACGGCTCATTGGCAACGAAAAGAAATTATCTGGCGCTTGCCGCAAACGTGTCTGCATTTGAGTGAGAAATGGAAGCACTTTGTCGATTGAACGCTGATTCCAACGATTATCGATGTGGTTATCCATGTGAAATGCCGCACGGACAGTCGCATCCCGAACCATTTCAGCCATGGCGCCGTCTTTTTGTGCGGGGCCCTCGATATCTTCGCGGTCGTAGCGTCCTAGGATTGCGCCATCGCCGATTGCCTCTATGACGAGGTCTGCGCGGGCATCAGTATCCGCGGCAAGATGCAAAGGAGGTCAGCCGATGCGGCTTGTCATCTTGGGGCCGCCGGGCGCGGGCAAAAGCACACAGGCGCGGCGCGTGGCTGAAAAGTACGGTACCGTACACCTCTCGGTCGGCGATCTACTGCGGGCAGCGGTCGCATCGGACAAGTCGGTCGGACCGCTAATTAAGGATGCCATGGCGCGCGGCGATCTTGTATCGGACGACGTCGTGAAACCTATCGTCTTGAAGCAACTTGACGGTCCCGATGCCGCGAAAGGATTCATTCTTGATGGTTTCCCGCGGACGATACCGCAGGCTGAGGCGCTCGGCCGTTGGCTCAAGGAACGAGGCCCCGATCTCGACGCGGTGATTGAGCTGAAGGCGGATGACCGGTTACTGATTGATCGGATTGCCGCGCGGAACGAAAACACTGGGAGCCGAGGAGAGTTGCGTCGGGTCGATGACAATGCCGAGGTGCTGCGGTCGCGGATCGATACCTACCATAGACAGACAGCTCCGCTTCTCGATTATTATCGGGGACAAGGCCTTTTGAAGTCCGTAAACGGCATGCTTTCGATTGCCGAGGCCGAACAAGAGATTGACCGAGCTCTCGCGTACCTTCCCACCCAGAAGGGGTCTCGACTCTGACGCTTAATGTCCTGCCCTCAGTGATCGGCGCAAGATAAGCTTATCGTGATGCATCAATCATGCTGCTGCCGAAAGGAACTTTACCCTCTGACCACACTTTGCACCAATTTTCCCGGGGGGGGGGGGGGGCAGCATCCGGAGAGTGCGCAGTCGCCGAACGCCATCGAACTCCACAATATGGCGGGCTTGCAGGTCACCTAGCGCCCGACTGACTGTTTCGACGGATAGACCAAGATAATCGGCGATGTCGTAACGCGACATCGGTAACGATACAAATCCGTCGGCTCCCAACGGGATACGCGCGCTCATCTGATCGAGAAAGACCCGCACCTTGTCGACAGAACGCTGATGCCAGAGATTGAAAATGTGCTCCTCCGCTCTGGCGGTAAGTCGAAGCCGAGCCTTGCGTAACGTTTGCGCAATCGAGGAGTCCTCCTCGGAAAGACCCTCAAGATCGGCGCGATTGTACCGACCGAGTATAGTTCCGTCGCAGATGGCTTCGGCAACCGTGTCTTCGCCTGCGTTGTCGCAAACGAACCACTCATTCGGGAGAAAGAATTCGTGTATGCATCGCAAGCCATTGCTTTGCAGACGGGCCTGCCTGACCGCGCCGGATTCGATATGCCACCAGTAGTCTGCCAATCGGCCCGGTTCGCAAATCGGTTGGCCCTTCGAAGCTGCTACGACCGTTCGCCATTTTGTAAGTCGAGAATGGAACTTACCACGATCGAAGGCCGGATCGTGTGTTGCCGCACGCATGACCATGATGAACTCCCTATGGACTTCAACTTGGCAGAGTTTCTGGCTTTATGCTACTCTCATTATTATCTATGTCAACGTAGTTGCCTTGCTGGCGCAAGTGGGAAAAACCTTGCCGGCGTGCGGCTTCGCAAGATCAAGATCGCTCCCAAACATTTTGATTTTACACTGCGAAAAGTTGCTGATGGCACAATTACCTGAAACGACTCCGCCCGCGCATCGACCGTCACCGCGGAGGATAGAGCATGTCCCCCATGATTGAACTGCAAATCAAACCGGTCATCATCGTCAAAGACACGCCGAAGCCGCGGCGACTGGCGACGCTTTCTCAGGCCAAGGCCTTCGTCGAAGAGGAACTTCGCCGCGGGCGGCCGCCGGCTTGGAGGGATTTGCACCGCCGCCTTTTATCGGCCGCCAGCGCTGAAGATGCAGTCGAGGCAATCGGTGCCTTGCGCGAAGTGCTGCAGCTCGAGGACTTGCTCGTAGTGCACGATCCGAAAGGACACCCTTGAATTTGCCGGGAAACGAAAATCTCAATGACGGCCGTCAATCGACCGCTTCTGCGTCACATTCAAAGGGACTGCGCGGCGAAGATAATCCGATGCCGTGCACAATGCGCCGCGCTATGCTGCCGTTCCCCCATTTTCTAACTGCAGATCCAATCTGCGCATAATGAATTTCTCAACCTCAGAAACGCCACGCGCGGTGCTATGATGAACAATCATCCGCAACGGAGATCACGCGTGCTGCAAAGATCGTCAGTCCGCGTCCGACCGCGGTGACCATGTTGATCCACAGAATTTGGACGGGAGTTAGCGGTAGCGTCAAACCAGTCAGGATCGCCACGATGACCGTCATTGCTTCACCGGCGTTCGTCGGCAAAGTCCAGCCGATTACTTTTCGTCAAGTTGTCATGACCCGTGCGTCCCTCGCGGACTGCGGCGATGATCGTGGCGAAATTATCATTGGCCAGCACTACCTCGGCAGCCTCCTTCGCTACCTCGATGCCCTTGCGGCCCATGGCAATCCCGACATCCGCCCGCCTGAGCGCCGGGGCATCATTGACGCCATCTCCCGTCATGGCAACGATTGCGCCGTCCGCCTGAAGTGCCTCCACCAAGCGCAATTTGTGTTCGGGGGTCGTGCGCGCGAAAACAGTCGTCTCTTTGATCGCCAGACGGAATGCCTCATCATCCAGGGAATCCAGCCGATCCCCAGTGAAGACTGCATTGGCCGCTCCAGACCGAGTTGGCGCGCAACGGCTGTAGCGGTCGCAGCATGGTCTCCGGTGATCATTTTGACCCGAATACAGGCGGTTAAGCACTCTGCGACAGCGGTAATGGCCTGCTCACGTGGCGGGTCAATCAGTCCGGCCAAACCGATCAGGACCAGATCTCGTTCGACGTCCCGAAATGTGAGGCCATGAGCGCCGTGCGGTCATTCACATAAGTGTTTCGTTGTAGCGCGTTCATCGAACTGCGACGGCGCATTATTGAATTGGTTGCTGCTCACCTTGATGGGCGGGGGGCGCCCCTCGCTGCCCAAAAGCGAACCGCTCCAAGCAAAACAAATTCGTCGTGATCGGAGTTACTCGATTGGCTATTTGCGTCGAAGGCCGCCGCCTCCAGGAGCGCTTGGCTGACCTTCTGCCTGATCTCGCCGGACTGAACGTAGGACTGAGCGTCTAGCTTGTTGACCACGCCACTGGCGCCACGTACCGCTTCCGAAAGTTCCTCGGCGGCCTCGCTCTGGTAGGCCCATTCCACTTGACCTTCCAAGCATATCAGTCCGTCCTCAACCACGAGGCGTATCCGGTCCCCCGAGTACGGCAAGCGCCGGTTAATCGCTTCCAGTGCGTCCCGAGCAATTTCTGGATCGGGCCGACGCTGCAACAATGGCAAGCGCACCTGGATGTCATTGACAAGGCCATTTATGCCCGCGATGCTTTTGGCCAACAGTTCCACTTTCCGTTTTTGACGAAAGCTGCGCACAAAGCCCGTCAGTGTGACGATCTGGTCTTTGACGGTTGTTGCAATGTCGGCGTTATTCGTATCGGGATCGGACTGAATGCGTCGTTTCAGCTCTCGTTCGATGTCAGGATCTGACCGCAATACCAACACCTCCGCTTATTTTCGCCAACCTGGAACACTTGCCTTTGCCGACACTGGAAGCCCCAGTTTGGCGCCTCCGTGAATAGTCAAAGGTCTGGGATCAGCCCTGACAATTGTCAATTTTTCGCCGGATTGGGAATGATTTACTTGTCTTCATTCCACGATGGATGCGCAATGTTCGCGCTGTCGAAAACGCGACGACGTGCATTGCAGACAGCGAGTGCCTGCGCTAGCGAAATGGAGACTGGAGACGAGCTCGATTCGGGATGAGTATGCTTCCGCGTGTCACCGAAGAAACTCGAGAGTTAATTGCCCGCGAGTTCGACACACGCGGGCCTGATGTCTGTACGGCAGAAGTCGTGGCGCATTTAAAACAGCACAATCCGGAACTTTTGGATATGGCGACGCGGTGCGCTGCAGACATCGGAGATTCACAGAAGGTCATGTTGGGATTTGCGATATTCTTCCGTCTGCTCGTCCCGAGGTTGCCGACGTCAGGCAATCTATCACCGCTTCCCGCTGTCAGCGAGGAAACGCGCGCGCGGCTGGTGCAGGAAATTGACACGCAACGCACTGAAACGTTCACGATGGAAGCGATTGCGGAATTTGAACGCAGCAATCCGGAGCTGCTTCAAATGGCCCACAATTTCGCGACACGGTTGCGCCAGTATCTGCTTGCGATGCAGGGTTTTGCCTTGATGTACAGGGCGCTCGTCTTGCAATGTTCCGATCAGCGCGCTCGGTTGCATTGAGCGCCACGAACCTCGGCTCAGTTCACGTCGCTGACAATTTGTCGCTGCTTTTTGGCTGCGGCGGCTCAATATTGACCGTTGTCATGGCGGCATATGCGCCGATCCAAACATCCTTGCTGCGGGAAACTCGGCAGGCAGAGATGGGCAATCGTGCCGTTCAGCATAACCAGGGCGAGAACTTATGACCGATAGTCGTTCCGCGAATGAAGTCCTCGATACCATCCGCGTTCGAGAAGTTGTGGGGACGCTCAAGAGTCGCGAGGCCCTCGATCGGCTCGTCGACGATCTGACTCGATCCGGATTCGACCGAGGCGATATCGACCTTATGGCGAGCCCAATGACGGTCATGCGCGCTCTGGGAGCATACTATTCGGCGCCGATCGTAGCGGCAGAGCATCCCGATGCCCCCCGACGTGAGTTGATCAAACCGGATGATGAAACCACTGCGACCGCCTTGGTGTTCGGAACCCTGATAACGATTGGCACCGTGGGAGCCGCGCTCCCAATCGTGGCATCAGGTGGAGCTTTGGCTGCCGCAGCTGCTGCGGCGCTTGCCGGCGGTGCTACCGCGGCCGGCCTGGCCAAGATCATCAAAAATCGCCTTGTCAGTACTGGGGAGAGTATTGACTTGGAGGACGAGTTGCGGATGAGCGGTCTAGTCGTATTGGTGCGCGTTCGCGACCCAGAAGCAGAACACAAGGCGCAGGAAATCATGCGCCGGTGCGGCGCGGAACACGTTCACGTTCACGAGGTGGAGCTCAAGAAGACCTTGGCCGACGTTCCGCTATCTTCCATCAATCCTGACCCGTGGCTCGGCGATGACAGAAGCGGCACTTGATTGGCTGGGCAATGTGCGACCTCACAACAGAATCTTTGACGAGAAACATTGACTGTCGTCAATTCAATGCTTGCTCCGAGCTGTATGGTTCTATTTGACCAAGAGTAGACGGGCTTTAGGAGAATTGACCACTGGGTACATAAGCCGGGGCAATTGACTTGAAACTACGACTAGGATCGCTTTCATGGCTCGCACAGTTGCAATCATTGTTGGAAGCATCCGCAAGGAGTCAATCAATCTGAAGCTCGCCAAGGCTTTGGTGAAGCTCGCACCAAACGACTTCGATTGCGACTTCATCCGAATCGATGACCTACCGGTATACAATCAGGATCTCGATCAATCGCCGCCCGAAGCGGTATCGCGCACAAAATCGCAAATCGCCGCAGCAAAAGCCCTTCTGTTCGTGACGCCCGAGCACAATCGCTCGCTTCCGACCGCGCTTAAGAATGTTCTGGATTGGGTATCGCGGCCATACGGAAAGAATCTGTGGGCTGGCAAGCCTGCCGGCATTGCGGGTGCATCGATCGGAGCGATCGGCACCGCAGTCGCTCAAGCCCATCTACGCAGTGTGCTTGGTTATCTTGACGTCCCGACGCTCGGACAGCCGGAAGTGTATATTCATTTCTCCCAGGGCTTGGTCGATGAGGACGGCAACATCACCAACGAATCAACGAAAAGCCTCCTTCAGAACTTCGTGAAGTGTTACGCGGAATGGATTTCGAAATACAGTTGAAAGTACGATCAAATAGACAGAACGACGCTGTTTGCATCTATCAATATTGCCTCGCTCCGGATCGTCCCAATGAGTGACGTGTCGCTGTGGCCATCCTTGATAATCGGGACCTGACGATTGTTGGAGCGCTAGCCATGAACGACACGAGTAAAACGCCTTCGCTTGAGGGTGGCGCTCGGGTGACAACAAAGCCTGTCCAGACCGATGTGCAAACACGGCCTGCGGATGCAAGCCAAGACATGGATCGAACATTCGACGTCGCTTGGCGCAGTATCGACCGTGTCTTTAGATCTCGTATTGGGCGGCTTACCGCCGGCATAAGTCCGGTTGGGTTATCGGAAGCCTACTTTGATTGGTTCGGGCATCTTTGGATGTCGCCGGGGAAACAGGCACAGCTTGTCGAGAAGGCATGGCGGAAGGCGGGCCGAATCGGGATGTATTGGATGCAATGTGTCAGTGCATCCAACCCTTCGCCCTGTATCGATCCCCTTCCGCAGGACGACCGCTTCGTTGCCGAGGAATGGCAACAGTGGCCGCACAAATTGATTTATCAGAACTTCTTGTTGCACCAGCAATGGTGGCACAATGCCACCACAGGTGTCGACGGAGTCGATAAACATCACGAGCGGGTTGTCGAATTCGTCACTCGCCAGCTCCTCGACGTTGTATCGCCTTCAAATATTCCATGGCTCAATCCGGAGGTCAGCACTGCTACAATTCAGCAGGGCGGATTGAATCTGTTCAGGGGGATCCAGCATTTCCATGAGGATTGGTTGCGTCTGGTCGACGGCAGGCCTCCAGTCGGAGCGGAGCAATTCAAAGTTGGCGTGAACGTCGCCGTTACGCCGGGCAAAGTAGTCTATCGCAATCGTCTGATTGAGCTCATTCAATATTCGCCGACTACAGATGATGTCTATGCCGAACCCGTACTCATCGTTCCGGCATGGATCATGAAATACTATATCCTCGATCTTTCCCCGCACAATTCCCTTGTTCGATATTTGGTCGAGCGCGGGCACACGGTTTTTATGATCTCATGGAAAAATCCGGCCGGATCGGATCGCGATCTTGGTATGGACGACTATCGCGAACTTGGCATAGTCGCCGCACTCAGGGCGATCGACGAAATCTGCGATCATCGCAAAACGCACGCGGTCGGCTATTGCCTTGGCGGAACATTATTGGCGATCGCTGCGGCCGCGATGACGCGAAGCGGGATCAATCAGCTCGCAAGCATCACATTGCTGGCAACGCTGGTCGATTTCACAGATCCTGGCGAGCTAGGATTGTTCATCAGCGAGAGCGAAGTTGCGTTTCTTGAGGGCATAACATGGGAGCAAGGCTATCTCGACACGCATCAGATGGCCGGTGCGTTCCATCTGCTCCGATCGAACGATTTGATCTGGTCGCGGGCGCTGCGGAGCTATCTATTGGGCGTAAGGCCGCCGATGAACGACCTAATGGCATGGAACGCCGACGCGACCCGACTGCCTTATCGCATGCATTCTGAGTATCTCCGCCATCTTTATCTGGATAATGATCTCGTCAGCGGCCGCTATAAAGTTGGCGGTCGGACGATCTTCCTGACGGACATTCTCGTTCCGATTTTCGCAGTCGGAACGGAAAAAGATCATGTCGCACCTTGGAGGTCTGTGTTTAAACTCCACCATTTGACCGATACGGATGTTACGTTTGTGCTTACGACAGGCGGACACAATGCCGGTATCGTCAGTGAACCTGGCCATAAGAATCGCAGTTTCCAGATGGCGACAAAGAATTCAGCCGACCGCGATACTGATCCTGAGACATGGCGGACTACCGCACCGCGCTTTGAAGGGAGCTGGTGGCCTGTGTGGCAGTCCTGGCTGGCTCGTCACTCGACCGGGCGGATCGCGCCGCCTCCACTCGGGAACCCGGCAACCGGCCTTGCGCCAATTGCCGATGCGCCCGGCACCTATGTACTTGAACGCTAGATCGACTGTTGCCACAACGCCACAACGTGAGTGTGGAACATTTGATCGTCTCTTGCGTCCTGAATTTGTATTCGTTTAATTAGTGCGCCATGAGAAGCGGCACCGGCGAATTGTGCATCAAATGATAGGTTACACCGCCGAGAAGCATCTCGCGAAGGCGAGTATGGCCGTATCCACCTAGAACGATCAGGTCACTTCTCGCTTTCTTGGCTTCCGCAAGCAATGTTTCGCCTACATTACCGTTCCGGCATTTGACCCGATGGAGTTCCGCCGCAACGCCGTGATGCTTCAAATGCTTTTTGATCGCGTCACCCACGGATCCTTCCATCTGTTTGCGAGGCTCTTCGGTAACCATCACGACCGAGACGTCCTTCGCTATCCGCAAATAGGGCATTGCTTCGGCCACAGCCCGCGTCGATTCGCGGCTCGCGTTCCACGCGACCAAAATCCGGTTGAAAACAATGGATTTCGGGCGCTCGACTTCGGGGACCAACAAAATATGCCGGCCTGATCCAAACAGAATGCCCTCGACGAGGCGATCGGGATCTTGCGAGCCGTTTGGTCTGATCAAGACGAAGGCGTCGGCGCACCTCGCTTCGCGAGCGGCAACATCTGCAATGTCTGATCTTAGAACGTCGAACCTGCGAAGCTCGATGGCCACGCCGTACCGCTTTAACCGGTCGACAATGGTCTTTTCCATTTTATCGCCTGAGGCACGCGCCTGATCCATCAGGGCCGCGATGCCAAGTGCGCCTGTGAGGTCGCCTTCAATGGGTGCTGGAGGTGGAGGTAATACGCTAAAAAACAAGCCTGTCGCATGACCTTCGAATTGCCGGACGATATCGAGAGCGGCGCTCATACGAATTTCGTCCGAGACGCTTCCGTCGAGCCAAGTGAATACATCTTTGATCATCAGGGTTCTCGTGAATCGATGCGTTAACACACCCCACTGAGGACAACAACATGATGGCATGAGAGCCGAGCGCGAGTCCTTGATGACTGTCAAGACGGGGGTCCGCCGGTTCCGCTCGTCTTGGGGGCTAGCCAACCCCCACTGCAACCTACATATTTGGCAGGTCAAAGTCCCCGCTGTCGGCGCGAACGACCCTCCGCAATTTCCTCAAGAGTGCGTCCGGTCATCACTGAGCGATCAGGAGCCGCCTGTTCGATATTCCACGAAGTGGCGGCGAATTCGTCCTTTTGCTTAATCAGCAGCCAAGCATCTCCTTGATTAGGTCTGCCGGACCGGACGGCAATCTGTATCAATGTAAATCCGCCCCGGAGCTTGACGCCGCTAAGCACAAGATCAATTTTGCCGCGAGCCAACTGAACCTCAATCGACTTGTCGTGTTGCGGGCGATAGTCGCCTTTATCCCATACCATCACTACGCCGGCACCATATTCACCCTCCGGGATTACGCCTTCAAATGTCGCATATTCCAGAGGATGATCTTCAGTTCTGAGGGCAAGACGTTTCTGTCTGGGGTTCATCGAGGGGCCCTTGGGGATCGCCCATGATGCCAACACACCGCCGACCTCAAGCCTGAAATCGTAATGCAGACGGCTTGCACAATGCTTCTGTACAACAAATAGGCGCCCGCGGCGCCGGGCGCGCAAACGCCCCGCCGGTTCTGGCGTTTTAGCGAAATTTCGCCTTTTGCGGTACTCTGACAGAGACACCGAGCAACTCCAATTTACGCCGTGCACTCCCGAGTGCGCTTGCGCGGCGCCAAAAGTCAGCCCATGGATCAATCATTCCATCGAGCCTTTTGCGTATGTCTCGAAGAGTTACGCCATCCGGCCGCAATGTTTTGGAGCGCACCTCTTCCCAGAAGAGCGGAATCGACAACGAAGCGTTGGGCCGCGCTCTCACCGCATACGGCGGCGCAACGGTCTGTGCGTAAGCATTGCGGTTGATGTCGAAGAACACGCGTCCATGCCGCGAGCCAGTGCGCTGCTGCAGAGTTCGCTGACTTGGTTCCTCCATGACAACACGCATCGCGACCGCGCGAGCGAAGGCGCGCACTGACTCGAATGACTCAGTCCGCTTAAGAGGCACGATGACATGCAATCCTCGCGAACCGGTCGATTTGACATAGGCCGACAGCGTCAATTCTTGAAGGAGTTCATTGAGAGCTAATGCCGCTGCCCTAACCCAGTCGAACGCATCGGCTGAAGGGTCGAGGTCAAACACCATTTGATCTGGGCATTCGAGCTTGTCGACCCGGCTGATCCATATATGTGGCGTGATGCATGCCTGATTTGCCAAATACACCAGCACGGCCCCGTTATTGCAGATCACATGACGGGTTACGCCTCCTTGTTTCTTTTCAACTTCAATCGTTTTGACCCAGTCAGGAAAATAGGAGGGCACAGACTTCTGAAAAAACCCAACTTGTCCGATGCTATTCGGATATCGCTCCAAGGCAATTGGCCGATCACGCAGAAACGGAAGCATCCGCGGTGCCACCCACCGGTAATAGTCAATGAGCTCGTACTTGCTGATATGATCGTCCGAAAACAGCAACTTGGCCGGGTTTGTAACCGCTATTTCGTGTACTTCAACACGCAATCGCAATTCGCTCGCGCCCACTCAACCCTCCCGTATCACTTCTGACGGCAGCTTGTCGTCACGCAAACCGCGAAACCGTGGATGGCGGAGCCGGCCATCCTTGGTCCATTCCGTGAAGGCAATCTGTGCGACGAGCTCCGGTTTGACCCAGTAGACGCCTCGTTGCGGGATATCGTAGTCGGCAAATGGCGAGACATTCGTTTCGATACTTCGAAGTCGCTGCGCAAGAACTTTCAACATCGCGCTATCGAATCCGGTTCCAACCTTTCCCGCATAATGAAGTCGCTCGTCTCGGTACACTCCTAGCAGCAAAGCCCCGAAGCCAATCCGATGTCCCTGGGGCTCTGTGTATCCGCCGACAACAAACTCCTGACCTTGCTCACACTTGAACTTCAGCCAGTCTCGCGTTCGTTTTGAGACATATTGGCTGTTGCCATTCTTAGCGATAATCCCTTCCCAGCCCTTGCGGCACGCTTCGCGGTAATAGGCTTCGCCATCCTTCTCACGATGCGCGGTGAATCTCAATCGGCGCCCGAATGGGAATGCGTCGTGAAGCAGTGCTTTACGATGCCGAAGGGGTACGCGCCGCAAATCGTAACCGTTCCAGTACAGAAGGTCGAACAGGTACATATAGACCGGCAGTCGCAACAAGGAGCGAGATGGATTCTCGACCTGCATGCGCTTTTGGAGCTGCATGAAGCTCGTTATGCCGCCCGTGAATGCAACGATTTCACCATCAGCAATGAAAGAGTTCATCGCACACTGATTGAATGCCGGTGCAAGCTCGGGATATCTTTCATTCAGACGTGTCCTGTTACGTGACAACAATTCCAATTCGGTGCCGTGACTGAACACCAGGCAGCGCTCGCCGTCCCATTTCGGTTCGAAGAGCCAGTCCTCCCTGGAAAATCGCTCTTGCGTCAAGCTCGCCAGCATCGGCGCTATCCAACTTGGTTGCCGCCTCTTGCGTGCCCCGGTCCTTACCTCTTCAGGTAGCGCGGCCGAAAGCATGCCTGCCATGACATCTAATCCTATGCAGCGGCAGCGCCCGTGCTCACCAGGAATGAGTTGCATGATCGCCGCGATCCGGCCGCGGTGTCACGACATGTGGCAAATCATCCACCTATTCGAGCGCATAATATTGACCAGGAGAGCCGGTTGGCTGCGAAGCTGTGTGAAAAAACGTATGGGACAATCCTGTCCGGTTCAACGTGGAGACGCCACCATGGTTTCCATTTTTCACACGGATTCAACAATCAAGCGTGATGTCGAAGATGAGATCAAGTACGATCCTTCAATCGACGACAGCAGCCATATTGCCGTTACTGTCAAGGATGGCGTGGTAACCCTTACGGGGTTCACGAAGAGCTACATGGACTCCTACTACGCCGAGAAAGCGGCAAAGCGGGTGTCCGGCGTCAAAGGAGTGGCTAACGACATTCAGGTGCGGCTAGCCAGCGAACGGACCGACCCAGAAATTGCCGAAGAGGCTGTGAAGGCGATCAAGCGGGATTTGCCGGCCACCGGCGACGATATCAAGGTCGTCGTAAAGAACGGTTACCTGACACTCGAAGGTGACGTGGAATGGTTCTATCAAAAGGAATGGGCTGAGCGTGCGGTTCGCTCGATCAAGGGCATCAAGTCAATTTCGAATCTCATTCACGTCAAGCCGCGCGTAAGTCCAAGCGACGTCAAACGCAAGATCGAGGATGCGTTGGTCCGCAGCGCCAAAGTCGACGCTGACAAGATTGTCGTTGACGTCGACGGCAGCAAGGTCACCTTGAGAGGAACGGTGCGATCCTGGGCGGAACGGCAGGAAGCGGAGCGCTCCGCGTGGGCCGCTCCTGGGGTCAGCAGCGTCACCAACAACATCGTGATCTCACCGTAGTGTGCGCTTCTTTGTCGCTCCCGTCCCGAGACAACGGGGCGGGAGCGATTTTGATCAAACTGCGCGCGTCAGGTGGGGCGATTGGGAGCGACGTCTCGCCGAATCGTGAATGGTTGCCGGTCAAATCGTGTGTTCGACCATGCGGGGCAAATGCCGATCACTGACCTGTCAAAACGGTGCCCACATGAAATTGATTAGCGTCAATGTCTGACAAGAAACAGTTGGGGTATGAGTTTCAGTGAACCTGTGTTCGGAGGGGCTGTCCATGCGCGATGATCACGAGATCAAACGGGACGTCGAGGAAGAACTTCAGTGGGACCCCGCCATCGAAGCAACAGACGTCGCCGTTGCGGTCAAAGATGGTGTTGTGACGCTCACGGGCTTTGTGCGAAGCTACAACGAAAAGCTGGAAGCGGAGGTGGCAGCGAAGCGCGTAACAGGCGTCCATGCAGTCGCCAATGATATCGAGGTGCGATTGCCGAGTATCACGGAGAGACCTGACCCGGAAATCGCCCGGGATGCCGTCGCGGCAATCAAGGCTCAACTACCGGGTTCCTGGGAGAACATCAAAGTTGTGGTAAAGGCGGGCTGGGTCACACTCGAAGGTGAAGTCAAGTGGGATTATCAACGAAATATTGCGGCGAACTCAATCCGCCGGCTGCGCGGCGTCAAGGGCATAAGCAACCTGATCACGCTGAAGGGCAACATCGCTCCCAAAGAGGTGAAAAGACGCATTGTTTCCGCGCTACACAGGAGTGCCCAGGTCGATGCTGAGCGCATTACGGTCGATACAAGCGGAAGCAAGGTCGTTCTCAGAGGTACTGTTCGTTCCTGGGCGGAGCGAGAGGAAGCAGAACGAGCCGCGTGGGCCGCTCCGGCAGTTACCGACGTCGAAAACCACATCACGGTTAGCAATTAAGTATGGCGGCCGGCACGCTGAGTTGTGGCGACGCGGACGTGGGCCGAGGGTCTATTTTGCAATGACACACCAAGATACTCAACCATCGTAGGAGGGCTCAGTCATGGCTGAAGCGGAAAAAAATCTGCCGGTTCAAAGCGAAACGAAAACGAGCGAAAAGGGCGCGTTGGCTCAAACGTGGCGACCGTTTGAGAGCCTGCGCCGCGAGGTTGACCGCCTTTTCGACGAGTTTGATCGAGGTTCCTGGCGCCTTCCCTTCCGTCGTTCGCTTTTCGATGCCGACCCTTTTTGGCGGCGGGAGCTGACTCTGGCCGCAACTCCGGCCGTTGATGTTGTCGAAAAAGACAATGCCTACGAAATCAGCGCGGAGCTTCCAGGACTCGATGAGAACAATATCGAGGTCAAAGTGTCCAACAATACCTTGACCATCCGCGGCGAAAAACAAGAGGACAAGGAAGAAAAGAAGAAGGGATATCATCTACGCGAGCGGCATTTCGGCTCGTTTGAGCGTCACTTCCGAATACCCGAGGGCATTGACGCCGACAAAATCGATGCCAGCTTCAAAAAGGGCGTGCTCACCGTAACGCTTCCGAAGGCACCCGGGGCGCAGAAGCCGGAAAAGAAGATCGAAGTGAAGGCCGTTTAGTGGCGATCCCTGCAAATTGTCCGTGTTTTCTGGGCAGATCGGAGTAAGCTCGGCGGCTCATTGGCGACCCTTGCCAATGACGGATGAGGTGCACGCCGCCTTCGCGGATCGACGGACCTCCGTTGATGGTCCATGAACATCGTGGCTCCGGTACAAGCGGGGGCTCGTGAACCGGCGGAACAGCCGCAAGCGCTCTCACGCGCCTTGCGCCAATCATCAGGGCTGCACCGATAAACCATCGGTGTGGCCTGTTCCTGCTCCGTGAAAGTGGCGCAATGACGGGCTGATTACGCGATTACTTCCGGTTGGGCCGGCCGCTCGGAGATCCCGTTCCGGTCGTGCTCGGTTGTTCCAAGCATTTTGATCCACCGTCACCGGCGCGAGCAATCGCATCGGCAAGCTCATATTTGAACCGATCCGCGTAACCTTTGACCAGCGGCTTTCGAGTTTGAGGATCGATCACCCGATAGTCCCACCCATTCTTTTCCGCAAAACCGACGGCACGTTCGCAATCCGGGAACTCGAGCCGAATCGATGCAAAGGGATCACTGCTTCCAGTCCATCCCATCAACGGCTCGATGAACGGCGCGGCGCTTCGCTCAAATTCCAGTATCCAACGGCGCCGACCCGGAGCAGACTGGGTCACCGAGCGTTCGGTTCTATATATCAGCACCGGCGGAACGCCTCCCGGCACGGCCATGTCGGTGCCAGGCAGCTTCGGCCATCCCTTGGAGCGATTGTGATCTCGATCCGCCGACATGAGGTATCAATCCTGCAATATGGACCCGTGGTCGGTGGATGGGTGCCTTTTTGACACGACCACTCGTGCTGGCCTCAACAACCGATCATGGATCATATAACCATCTTCCAGCACCCGCGTTACCATTCCCGGTGGATGCGATGCATCCTCTGCTTCCATCAGCGCGTCATGCAGGGATGGGTCGAATCGTTGCCCGGACGCAGCGATCTTCTTGACGCCAAATCGCTCCAGCGTCTGAAGAAATAGTCGCAAGGTCGTCTCGACGCCTTCCAATAGCGCATCATGCTGTGTAGATGGCACCGTCCTGCGTGCTTCGATCACACGCTGAAGGTTATCGATAACTGGCAATAGCTCGCGTGCGAATTCAGCGACGGAAAATTTGCGCGTATCCTCGGCCTTTCGATCAGCTTGTCGCCTCGCATTTTCGGCGTCGGCGAGCGCTCGCAGAAGACGATCCTTCAACGACGCATTTTCGGACAAAAGCGTCGCGACATCGGTGGCTTCGGTGGCAACCGCCTCGTCCTCTATGCTATGCGGTGATGACATCGTCACACACCCTATGCTGCCTGCGCCAATTTGGCGCCGTTCACTGCAATCTGGCCATCAAGCACGGTTACCTTGACCGTATCGCCATCTTTGATTTTTCCTGACAGCAGCATGCTGGCGAGCGGATTCTGGAGCTGGCGCTGAATGACGCGTTTGAGTGGTCGCGCGCCGTAGACTGGATCGTAACCGGTATTGCCGAGCCACGTCTTCGCCATGTCGTCGACTTCGAGCGTGATCTTACGATCCGCCAGCAGCGATTGCAGATGACGAAGCTGGATGTCGACAATCCGCTTCATTTCGCTGCGACCGAGCCGGTTGAACAAGATGATCTCATCGAGACGGTTGAGAAATTCCGGCCGGAAGGAATGCCGCACCACCTCCATCACCTGCTCGCGCGCCGCCTCGGCCGGTTTTCCTTCGGGGAGCGCGGCCAGATATTCGGCCCCCAGGTTTGAGGTGAGTACGATGATCGTGTTGCGGAAATCGACTGTGCGGCCTTGTCCGTCGGTGAGCCGCCCGTCGTCGAGCACCTGCAGCAGGATGTTGAAAACATCGCTATGTGCCTTCTCGACCTCATCGAACAGGATCACCTGATACGGGCGCCTGCGGACGGCTTCCGTCAAGGAACCTCCTTCCTCATAGCCGACATAGCCGGGAGGCGCGCCGATAAGTCGGGCTACCGAATGCTTTTCCATGTATTCGGACATGTCGATGCGAACCATTGCCTGTTCGTCATCGAACAGGAATTCCGCAAGCGCCTTGCAAAGCTCCGTCTTGCCGACGCCGGTGGGGCCCAAGAACAGGAATGAGCCGATCGGCCGATGGGGATCCTGAAGACCGGCCCGTGCTCGCCGCACGGCATCCGCGACGACGACAATGGCCTGGTCCTGCCCCACCACGCGTTCACGCAGCTTATCTTCCATGTGAAGCAGTTTTTCGCGCTCGCCCTCCATCATCTTGTCAACCGGAATTCCAGTCCACCGCGACACGACTTCTGCGATCTCCTCGGCGGTTACCTCCTGCTTGAACATCCGTCCTTGCGCGGGGGTCTCGGCGAGCTTCTTCTCCAGTTGCGGGATAATGGAATACATAAGCTCGCCAGCACGCGTGAGATCGCCGCGCCGCTGCACGCTCTCCAGTTCGCTGCGTGCCTGATCGAGTTGCTCTTTGATTTTCTGCACGGAGGCGAGCTTTTCCTTCTCCGCCTTCCAAATCGAGGTGAGATCGGCCGATTTCTTTTCCAACTCGGCGATTTCTTGGTCGACTTTCTTGAGGCGCTCCTTCGACGCTTCATCTGTCTCTTTCTTCAGGGCCTCACGCTCGATCTTAAGCTGAATGATGCGGCGGTCGATTTCGTCGACCTCCTCCGGCTTGGAATCGGCTTCCATGCGGACGCGGCTAGCCGCCTCGTCCACAAGGTCAATGGCTTTGTCCGGCAAAAATCTATCGGTGATGTAGCGATTGGACAGGGTCGCGGCGGCGACAATCGCACCATCGGTAATGCGAACGCCGTGATGGACCTCGTATTTTTCTTTGAGACCGCGCAAGATCGAAATCGTCTCCTCGACCGACGGCTCGCCAACAAACACCGGCTGGAAGCGTCGAGCGAGCGCCGCGTCCTTCTCGATATGCTTTCGGTACTCGTCCAGCGTCGTTGCGCCGATGCAGTGCAGTTCGCCACGCGCAAGCGCAGGCTTGAGCATATTGGAAGCATCCATCGCCCCTTCCGCCTTGCCGGCGCCAACCAGGGTGTGGAGTTCGTCAATGAACAGAATGACGTCGCCCGCGCTGCTAAGCTCCTGCAGCACGGCCTTGAGGCGCTCTTCAAATTCGCCTCGATATTTGGCCCCAGCCAGCAGCGCTCCAAGATCGAGCGCCAGCAGCCGACGGCTTTTCAAGGCTTCCGGCACATCACCCTTGACGATGCGTTGCGCCAGGCCTTCCACGATCGCCGTCTTTCCGACTCCTGGCTCGCCGATCAGAACAGGGTTGTTCTTGGTCCGTCGCGAAAGCACCTGAATGGTGCGCCGGACCTCTTCGTCACGACCAATAACCGGATCGAGCTTGTTCTGACGCGCCTCCTCGGTGAAATCACGCGTATATTTCTTGAGCGCGTCATAGCCCTGTTCGGCCGATGCCGTGTCCGCGGTTCGCCCTTTCCGGATGTCACCGATCGCCTTGTTGAGCGCCTGAGGCGTGACACCTGCGCGCTTGAGGAGGTCGCCAACGGCGCCGCTCGCCATCGCCAGAGCCATCAACATATATTCGACGGTGACGTAGGCATCGCCGGCTTTCTGCGATAGCTGTTCGGCTTGATCGAACAACCGCGCCGCCTCCGGAGCGAGATAAATCTGGCCTGCGCCGCTGCCTTCGACTTTGGGCAGCCTTTGCAGCTCCTGTTCGGCCGCTTGTTTAACCTGGGCACTCGCCCCAGCGCCCGCAGCGGCATCGATCAGATTGAGGGCTAGCCGGTCTTCATCGTCCAGCAACGCTTTCAGCACATGAACCGGCGTGAGTTGCTGGTGCCCGCTTCGTAGCGCGAGCGATTGTGCGGATTGCACCAGCGCTTTAAGCCGGTCGGTATATTTCTCGATCTGCATGGCGGTACTCTTGTTCCTGTCGACACGTTTCGTGAGAGACAAACCTCTCGGCTAACCGGATTTTCGCTTGTCCACTTCCTCGAATTCGGCATCGACAACATCTGACTCCGGGGCACTAGAAGCACCAGAGGAGGTACTGGTTCCACCGCCTGTCGGCTGCAGGCGCATGGCTTCTTGCGCAAGCTTTTCGGTCGCCTGCCGGATGCCGCCGACATCCTCGCCAGCCATGGCGTCCTTGGCAGCCGAAATTGCTTGTTCGACTGCGGTCTTTGCATCCGGGGCAACTTGATTGCCGACCTCTTGGAGACGCTTTTCCGCACCGTAGATAGTGGCATCCGCCTGGTTGCGTGCCTCCACCAGCTCCTTGCGGCGCTTGTCTTCCTCGGCGTGCGCTTCGGCTTCCTTGACCATACGCTGGATGTCGGCTTCGGTCAGTCCGCCGGAAGCCTGGATGCGAATTGTCTGCTCCTTGCCGCTTGCCTTGTCCTTAGCGGACACGTTGACGATTCCATTGGCATCAATATCGAAAGTAACCTCGATCTGAGGTAATCCTCGTGGGGCAGGCGGAATCCCGACCAGGTCGAATTGTCCAAGCAGCTTGTTGTCAGCCGCCATCTCACGCTCGCCCTGAAAAACGCGAATCGTCACCGCGGTCTGGTTGTCCTCGGCGGTCGAGAATACCTGGCTGCGCTTGGTCGGAATGGTCGTGTTGCGCTCGATTAGCTTAGTCATCACACCGCCAAGCGTCTCAATGCCAAGCGAAAGCGGCGTCACGTCAAGCAGAAGGACATCCTTAACATCGCCTTGAAGAACGCCCGCCTGAATCGCCGCACCGACCGCCACGACCTCATCCGGATTGACGCCCTTGTGCGGTTCGCGCCCGAACAGCTTCTGCACCGTCTCCTGAACCTTAGGCATGCGTGTTTGGCCGCCAACCAAAACGACCTCGTCGATTTGAGAGGCTGCGATCCCGGCGTCCTTCAGTGCCGCTTGACATGGTGGCACCGTCTTCTGAATGAGATCGTCAACCAACGCTTCCAGTTTGGCGCGCGACAGCTTGATCGTGAGATGCTTCGGACCGTGCTGGTCGGCGGTGATGAACGGCAGATTGACCTCGGTCTGCGTCGCGCTTGATAGCTCGATTTTGGCTTTCTCGGCGGCATCCTTTAGGCGCTGGAGGGCGAGCCGGTCGCCGCGAAGATCGATCCCGTTCTCCTTTTTGAACTCATCCGCCAAGTAATCGATGATCCGCTTGTCGAAGTCTTCGCCTCCCAGAAACGTGTCACCGTTCGTCGATTTGACCTCGAATACTCCGTCGCCAACCTCGAGAACTGAAATATCAAAGGTTCCGCCACCGAGATCGTACACAGCGATCTTGCCGGTTCCCTTCTTTTCAAGACCATAGGCCAATGCTGCCGCGGTCGGCTCGTTGATAATGCGCAGCACGTCGAGTCCGGCGATACGCCCCGCGTCCTTGGTGGCTTGGCGCTGAGCATCGTTGAAATAGGCAGGAACCGTAATGACCGCCTCGGTTACTTTGGTGCCAAGGTAGGCCTCCGCGGTTTCCTTCATCTTCGTAAGAATGAATGCGCTGATCTGACTCGGGCTATATTTCTTGCCGCGGACCTCCACCCAGGCATCGCCATTGGGGCCTGGCACAATATTATAGGGCACCATGCCCTTGTCCTTCTGCGTCATCGGATCGTCGTACCGGCGACCGATCAGGCGCTTGATGGCGAAGATCGTATTTTCGGGATTCGTGATGCTTTGGCGCTTGGCGGGTTGCCCGACGAGAACCTCCCCCGTATCGGTGAAGGCCACCATGGAGGGAGTGGTGCGGGCGCCTTCTGCGTTCTCGATCACTTTCGCCTGGTTGCCTTCCATCACGGCAACGCAGGAATTGGTCGTTCCCAGATCGATCCCGATCGCCTTTGCCATCACGTTCTCCTCTCGTTCCGGGGACGAGTTAAATCAGCCCGACGCCTAGCCGGATCTCGGCGTTACTTGTATTTCAACCGACATGCTGCCCGATCACGTTGACGGATATCAACATTCCGATCTTTCGATCAGCATCCTGCGTCGGATTTCCCGAGACGGCAACCGGATTTCCGGACCGGGGCTCGGCAAAAACGCGAATTTCATCGTGCCACTAAGAAGGACTACCGGATGACAGCGCAAACGACCCCTATCGACAATAGAAAACAGCTTCAGTCTCGGACCTATCAGCTCGCCGCGCTCGACCAGGACTTCATTCTTGGAGAGTCGACACGCGGTATCCGGCTTCAACTTGAGTACGCCAAAGCGGAAGAGGCTCTGCGCGCGTGGGGCGTGCGCTCGACGGTCGTCGTGTTCGGCAGTGCACGCGTGCGTGAAAATGGGCCTCCCCGGCATGCGACCTGGTATCGGCAAGCTCGCGAATTCGCCCGCATCGTTTCGGAACGTGGCGGCGCAAAGAGATCAAATGGCCCGGTCCGCGATAACGTAATTGCGACCGGTGGAGGACCGGGCTTGATGGAGGCCGCCAACCGAGGCGCATGTGATGCCGATGCCCCTTCCATCGGCTACAACATCACGCTCGTTCACGAACAACAGCCCAATGCCTATTCGACACCCGAGCTGACATTTCGATTCCAGTATTTTGCTATACGCAAAATGCATCTCGCGATGCGAGCGAATGCGCTCGTAATCTTTCCCGGAGGATTTGGCACTCTGGATGAGATGTTTGAAATATTGACGTTGAAGCAAACCGCCAAAATTTCACAAATTCCAATTCTTCTTTTCGATCACTCTTACTGGCGCTCGCTTCTAAATCTTGATGTCTTGGTGTCGGAAGGCATGATCGCGCCTCAGGACACGAGCCTGTTTATGTTCGCCGACGATGCGGAAGAAGCGTGGGCCTTGCTCAAGGAGCATCTGTTATGCGCCTTTTCGCCACGTCAGGACTCTCCATGACAATTTCTTTGCGGCCTCTACACCCGGTCGCGAGGCACCCATTGGGATGAGCAACAAGTCCTATTCAGTTGCGCGATAACCCCGACTGATATTCATTCGGTGTGGAGCTCCCGGCGCATTTGCGAGAATAATACCTCAAGACGATCGCGGGGCAATCCTACTTCCTGCAAACATTGCCTCGCAAGCGCCAGCCCAGCGGCAATATGTTCATGAAACACGTTGACGTTCCCGATGAGCTGAAGCTCCTCCGCCGCTGCTTCGGTTCTCGCGCTGGCAATCAAAGCCAGGTTTGGAAAGCGATGCCGCAACGCACGAAGTATCCTGAATGCCGGTCGGTGCTGGTGGAAGGTGACGACAACCGCCCGGGCGCGCTCCACACCAGCCGCTTCCAGAGTCGCGAGCCGGCTCGCATCTCCGAGAATGACGGGCAATCCCAACTCTTTCGCTTGCACAAATGGCTCGTAGCGCGTTTCGAACAAAAGATGAGATATGCCGGCTTTCAAGAGCGCTCTCGATACGATCCGGCCAAGGGAGCCGGCACCGCAAACGAGCACGTGCTGTTGTAGGTCCTTCGACTGATCAAATCCTTCCAGCTCCTCGAGCTGAGGGTGGTGTGGTTGCCGGTGGGCGCGGAATATGTGTTGCACTAACCGATCATGTTCTCGAATCAAAAGCGGCGCCAGCGCCATGGATATTGCGATCGCGATCATCGCTGGCTGTCCGATGGTTGCGGGCAGAAAGTCTGCGCTGATTCCCAAGCTCACGAGCAGCAATCCGAATTCGCCCCCGTGGCCCAGGATGATTGCCCCTCGTCCGGCATCAAGCGAACCGAGCTTCGCGAGACGTAGTGCTATCGCGCTGATAACAATTTTGATTGGCACCAGCAGGAACAGCCAAAAAATCACGCTGAGCGGAGATTGCGTGACAAGAGCAAGATTGAGTTGCACTCCAGTCGTGATAAAAAACAATCCAACCATTAAATCCCGGAAGGGACGAATGTCGTCTTCGATGCGATGTCGGAAGTCGCTCTCCCCTAGAACAAGACCCGCAATGAATGCCCCCAGAGCAGGCTCAATTCCGAGATAATGGCTGATCCACGCTGTTATCAGAACGAGCAAGATTGAAGCGAGCAGAAAGGCTTCAGAATGACCGTGACGGGCAACCCATGCCAACGACCGATAAAGAATCGGTTTTCCCACCAGGACGATGATGCCGAGGATCGCCAGAATTCGAACCACTTCAATCGCAATTTGGGTGCCAGCCTCGGTCCTACTGGCTAGCAATGGAAGCGCCGCGAGAAGAGGAGCGGTTGCAATGTCCTGGAATAGCAGAACGGCCACGCTGGTTCGGCCATGGCGCGTGGTAAGCTCGCCCTGATCAGCCAATTGTTTGGCGCAGATCGCCGTCGATGACACCGCTGCGGCCGCCCCGACCATGACGGCCGCACTTGGAGAGGCGCCGAGCAAATACGCTACTCCTCCGAATGCGACGCTACCCAAAGCAAACTGTAGCCCGCCGGCCGAAAGAACACGCCAGCGTGTTGCCCATAGTTCGGCGACTGACAGTTCGAGACCGACCGTGAACATCAGCAAAATGACGCCGATTTCTGAGAGAAACGTCAATGCGTCGCCGGGCTGCACGAGCCTTCCGACCGATGGGCCAATTATGACCCCGGCTAGAATATAACCAAGGAGGGTTGGAATTCGCATTCGAGCGCATAGACCAGCCGCAATCGCAGCTGCGGCGATCAACACGACCGATATAGCGAGAAGGTCTTGCATACGTTTTATCGCACAAGCCGTGCTTCCACGACGAATTGTGAGCCTGCGATCGATCTGCAGACTGACCGCTGGCCGATAGGCTTCACGCGTCAAATGGTTTCAGAATTGCAATATAAGCGGCAAACCCGTCGAGCATATATTGAACGATCCCAAAAACGCGCCCTATGACATTGACGCCCGTCAATCCGAGCACGGCCATCAGTCGCGATGCAAAAAGGAAGACCAATAGGCAAAGCAGCAACACAGAGAGGAGGGTAGACATTGCGATAAGCTGAATCAGGAAATCGCTGCCTGCCTTTCCCATAATAAGAATGACGGAGGTCATTGCGCCCGGACCGGCAGAGCGGTACTGCAAGTGGAAAACCCGCCACGTCCGTGCTTTGCTCTGCCTCGTCTTCTTCGGCCTCGGTTGCAGTCCGTAGTCCGCTGGGACGCCGGCAATTCGAAACGCCGGGAGCGATATGCCCAGAAAGCGAAAAACAGTATCGCCGGCGAACGCAAACACGATCAAAATCGGGCCAGCAAGAAGGACGGCGCGAACTGCAATTTGTTGTCGGATCGCGACACTCTTTTTTCCGGTCAAGGCCATGAAGATCGGGAGAATGCCAAGTGGGTCGATCACCACAAAAAATGTGACGAAGGTCGTAATGACGAATTCCAGCGTCGACGGCACGCGAGCTATTTCCCCTTAGGCGGTTCAAGCGCCGCCGCGATTGCGTCATCGACGGTCCGCATCCAAACGAATTTGATCCGTTGTCGCGCATCAGGAGGGATATCTTCGAGATCCTTTCTGTTTCGTTCGGGAAGCATGACCGTTTCAATGCCGCCCCGCACCGCAGCGAGGACCTTCTCCTTGACGCCGCCGATCGGCAGAACCAGTCCACGGAGCGAAATCTCGCCTGTCATCGCGGTGTCGCCTCGTGCCGTACGGGCGGTCAGAAGCGAGGTCAAGGCGATGAACATGGCAACGCCCGCGCTCGGGCCGTCCTTCGGAATCGCGCCTGCCGGCACATGAACGTGAATATCCGACTTTTCGAACTGGGCAGGATCGATGCCGAGGCTCTCGGCGCGCGATTTGACAAGACTGAGCGCGGCTTGCGCGCTCTCCTTCATCACGTCACCAAGTTGCCCCGTCAGAATGAGCTTGCCGCTTCCGGGCACGCGCGCTGCCTCAATGAACAGGATGTCGCCGCCGGTCGGCGTCCAGGCAAGTCCGGTGGCGACGCCCGGGACGCTGGTGCGCATCGCGACCTCGTCCTCGAAGCGATGGGGCCCGAGAATCGTTGGCAGGTCCGCCTCGCCGATCTTGACCGCGGTGTCTTTGCCCTCGGCAATACGCATCGCGGCGTGGCGGCAGAGCGCGCCGATTTCTCTCTCCAGGTTGCGGCAGCCGGCCTCGCGCGTGTAATACCGGATGATCCCCCGGAGCGCCTCGTCGGAAATGTCGCATTGCTCGGCCTTCAAGCCGGCAGCATCGAGCTGTCGCTTGATGAGGTAGCGCTTGGCGATCTGCAGTTTTTCATCTTCCGTATAACCGGGGACCGAGATCATCTCCATGCGATCGCGCAGGGGGCCGGGAATGCTGTCCGGAATATTGGCGGTTCCGATGAACAGCACTTTCGATAGGTCGAAGGGTAGGCCCAGATAGTTATCGCGGAAAGTGCGGTTCTGCTCGGGATCGAGCACTTCGAGCAGGGCCGACGAAGGGTCGCCGTGAAACCCGGCGCCAAGCTTGTCCATCTCATCGAGCATCAGGACCGGATTGCGCGCGCCCGCTTTGCGAATAGCCTGAATGATGTTCCCAGGAAGCGCACCGATATAGGTTCGGCGATGCCCGCGAATCTCCGCCTCGTCGTGAACGCCGCCGAGGCTCAGGCGCGCGAAGGGACGTCCGGTCGCCCGGGCGATGCTCTGACCAAGCGAGGTCTTGCCGACGCCCGGCGGGCCGACGAAACAGAGAATCGGCGCTTTGCCATCCGGATTAAGCTTGCGCACCGCAAGATATTCGAGAATGCGCTTCTTGACCTTGTCGAGATCGTAGTGGTCTTCGTCGAGGATGCGGCGCGCTTCTTGAATGTCGATCCTCTCGTCGGCCAGTTTTGACCAGGGCAATTCGATGAGCCAGTCGAGATAGGTGCGGATCATGGAATACTCGCCGGCGGCATCTGGCATCCGTTCGAGACGCCGCAGCTCCTTCTTGGCCTGATCCTCGACCTCCTTCGGCATGCCTGCCGATTCGATAGCGCGCTTCAGTTCTTCGAGCTCGGCGGAACGATCGTCGGACTCGCCGAGCTGGCGCTGGATCTGCCGCATCTGCTCGCGCAGGATGTGCTCGCGTTGCTGCGTACTGAGTGTCTCCTGCGTCTGCTCGCCAATCTCTTTGCTGATACGGAGCACCTGAATACGCTCGGTCAGGAACCGAATCGTTTTTTCAAGCCGCGTTTTGACGTCGAATGTTTCGAGAATGTCCTGCTTGTCAGACGGCTTGATGTCCATCAGGTTGGCGACGAAGTCGGCCAGCGCCGAGGCCGACTGAACCCCGTCAAGTCCTGCGACAAGCTCGGCCGGGACATTCGGCAAGAGCTGCATGGCCTCGTGCGCCCGCTGTCGCAGCAATTGCACCCGGCCCTCGATTTCCGGCGTCAGAACTTCGGATTCCCCGATTTCCTCCACCTGCGCGGTCACAAAGGGATATCCTGGCAAGAAGCTTTGAATGCGAAACCGGCGAGTGCCGCGGACGATCAGATGATGGGTGCCGTCCGGCGCCGTCACGTAGCGCAGAATTTCCGCGACTGTGCCGATACGATGAAGCTGCTCATCGCCCGGTTCGTCGACTGTCGGATCGGTTTGCAACACGATGCCGATCGGCCGCTCACCGCGCAATGCTTCCTGGGCGGCAGCCTGGGAGCGTGGCCGCCCCACCGTCAGCGGCATCACGACGCCGGGAAACAACACCATATTGCGCACTGGCAGCAAGATCAGTGCGCCCGGCGGGAGCTTGGTGTTGCTCTGGCTTGATGGCGAGACTTGTTCGTTCATCTTTTTGCGCCTTGTGCCGATTTGGCGAGACGGAGAAGGAGACAGCCATCCTCAAAATCCTGCGCCGCGAGTGCTGCGCCCGCTTCGGGAAGCGTGAATCGAAGCAAAAAACGTCCCTGAGGAATCTCAAGCCGATGAATGGCCGCGCCTCTGACCAATGCCGGCATTCGGCGATGGCCGCGAACTTCAAGCGTCCGCCCGAAAAGCCCAATCTCGACGTCGCCCGGAGCCACCCCGGGCAACGCGATCAGTGCAATGAATTCGCTTTCCGTCTCATATAAGTCAACGGGCGGCGACCAACCGATTGTGCCTTCGACGGCAAGAGGCGTGAAAAATTGACGATGAAGCCGCTCCGCGCGAGCCAGGAGCTCACAAGCATCCGCCCACATCCACCGCTCGATTTCGCCAAATGCCATGGATCTGACCCCCTAACACCGCTTCGGTGCTGTCTTCCTATGTCTCAACCGGCTCCGAGCGCAGACTCCGACGAATTTGATTCTCGATGACATCAAGAGCATCCTTGACTTGTTTCTCTGGCTTTCGGGTGACCATCGCGATCTCGTCCGTCTCAAAGCCTTCGACGTAATGCAAATCGAACACTTCTTGCTCGAAAGGGGATAACGTAGCTAGCACCTGATCCATCGCCGACAACAAACCGGATTTCGGAGAGGCTTCTCCGGTAAGCGATGAGGGCGCGATCGGAGGATGCCCTTTTCGCGAGCCGCTGCCGCGCTGTGCGATGGCCTTGCGGACGAGGCGATAGAGCTGCGCGCGATCATTTGTCAGCTTTTGGCGCTTCGATAAAGCCGCAAGCTTGTCTTTTGCCTCCCCAACCAATTCCGCAAGCTCTCGATCGGTGACTGACTCATCTTGGCTAGGAGTGCGATTGACAGCTCTGCGCGCGAACCGTGTCAACCGGCTGCGGTGACCTTCAACGAAAGCTTCGCGGATTTCGGCGGCGCTTTGCGGTACCGCGCCACCTTCGCTTGGTCCGGACGCAAATGACAGCTTCTTGCGCCTCGCTTTGCGTTTCCATTGCGGCTCTTCCCGCATCTTCTCTTTGAGAGCCTTTAGTTCTTGCAGAAGCGCCTTTACCGCATGCGTCAATGCGGTGATAGCTGACTTTGCCGACTTGTCAGCATGCAAGATGTGCGACGGCAGCCGGAGCGTAAGAACGGCCCGATGCTCCTCCTTGCGCGCGTGCCGGTCGAGTTCAATAAGAAGATGCACAGCATCCGGGGGAAAACGTTGCAGATGCTGTTCGAGAGCGCGAATTTTGCTGTAAAGTTTCTCTCGCAAAAACGGGTGTCCGTGCAGGTTGCGCGTGACGATATTCCAGCTGAAGTGACCGGCGTTTTCACCTAAGTCTGCTGTCATGGACGGGGGGTCTCCGCTGGCCGATTGAACGAAAATAGTCATATCACCTATTGGTGGCGCTGAGCCGCAAGCGGCAGGCGCATCGTATCTTCTTCAGCGCCTCCAGTCTTTTTACCTGCGATCACGCCTTGGCCTGACCATGGGCTTCGACAAACCACAATGTTTTGTCGATACTTCTGGAGACCTCAGTGAACAAGTCGGCCGTGCCCTGGTCGCCCGCCTCAACCGCCTCGTCGATGTTGCGGCGAACATTGGCGCCAAATGCGGCAAGCGCATCCGCGAGAGCCGAAACATGGGCGCGACCGTCGACGATATCGAGCGGGTATTCCTTAAGCATCGATTGCTTGGCGGCAACGCGCGCCGTGCCTTCCGCGGTACCGCCGAGCGTCGCGATTCGTTCGGCGATCGTGTCGGCATGCTCGCGAGCGGTCGTTGCAACCTGATCGAACAGTCCGTGCAACGCGATAAAGCTCGGTCCTTTAACATTCCAATGCGCCTGCTTGGCTTGGGTTGAGAGGTCGACGGCATCGGCCAATCGCGCTTGAAGCAATCCGATGGCGGTTCCTCGAACGTTGGAAGGCAAATCGATGCGGGTGTCATGCATGGCGACCTCCTGATTTCGCTTGCTTGGCAAATCCTCGGCAGGGATAGGTACCGCAGGGCCAATTCGCGCCGGAATCCAGCCCGGCGGATCGCTGGCAGGAAACGATTCGATGGCCGCTTCAATGACAGGATCGTCATCGGTTTCAGGAGGATCCGGCTTACGTTTTCTTGCCATTCGCGTACTCTCATTTTTAGCGCGTTAAGGCACTCAATGCGCGTGCGACACGATCCATTGCTGAAGGCGGCGTTCATCCATGGCGCCGCTCACGCGATCTACGATCTGGCCTTTACGAAACATAATCAGGGTGGGAATCGATCTTATGTCGTAACGCTCCGCAGCGCCTGGATCATTCTCGGTGTTCAACTTCAGCAACCGCGCGTTCGGCTCCAGTTGTCCCGCGGTGCGCTCGTAGGCCGGCGCCATCATGCGGCATGGTCCGCACCACGGCGCCCAGAAATCGACGACGACCGGTATCTCATTTGACTTGATATGCTTCTCCAGCCGTTCGCCGATGACCTCCGCCGGATGACCGTCGAAGAGCGCACGATGACAGCGGCCGCATTTGGCCTCTTTGGCCGGCTTGTCCGCAGGGATGCGGTTGACGGCATCGCAATGAGGACAAACGATATGCGTGACGTGTTGACTCATGTTGCCGGCCTCTCACGCTCTGCGATCTCGGCCTTTCGGTCCTGATCGCGCACGAGCCAATAGACGGCGCCAAGAGCGATGACGCCCGCCGCCAGCGCAAACATTTGATTGGCCGTAGCGGATGACAAATCGATGATGATGAATTTCCGGATCACCGCGAGCATGGCAATCAGGACGACCGTGCGCACCTGCACGACGCTTTGTTCCCGCTTCACCATGATTAGGATGGAATGTTTGAATTCCAAGGCGATGATGACGGTAAACATCATGCCAAACACTGTCTGAAAAACAGCAGGATCTGTCGGATCAAAACTGGCCAGGACGAGGCCGAATAGGATCTTAATTGCCAGATGCCAGACCGCGGAGGCGATAACGACGATGATCAAGCCGGTCAGAATGAGAACGACCACTTGCTCGAATTTCTCGTAGACGCTGGCGACCTCCCATTGCGTGGTTTTGATGTCCAAATGTTCGAGCAATTTCATAGTTGACTCCGTCCGCTGCGCCACCGGCTTTTCTCTGACCACGCCTGTTTAAGTTACTTTCGCAACGCTTCCTTCTGTCGCGGCACCGGAAGATATTCGACGCCGCCCCCTTGCGACCGTACCGGCTGGGGATAAAGCGTCATCAGTTCGAGCACTGCGTCCGGCATGTTCGTGCTGACAGGCAGGCCCAAGTCTTTGGCCTCCGTCGGCGAAATCGGATAGTCGTGCGTCCATTGTCCGGTCGATAATTTTTCAGCGAGCGCTTCGGCCTTATCCTCGGGCATTTTATCCGTCAGGAGTTCCTTGGCAGCAGCTTTAACCTGGGCAATCGCCTTGCGGCCGACATCGGCAAGAACCAGGGTCTGGTCGTCGATCTCCGCAATCGGCTTCTGCTCGATCACCTTAAGCAAAGAGGCCGCGGGCGATTGCCCGAGCTGCGGATCGATCGGGCCGAGCACAGAGTGCCGGCACATGACGATCTCATCGGCTGCGAGTGCAATGAGCGTACCGCCGGACATCGCGTAATGAGGCACGAAAACGGTCACTTTCGCCTTGTGCGCGCGGATGGCGCGCGCGATCTGCAACGCAGCCAGCACCAGTCCGCCCGGCGTGTGCAGCACGATGTCGAGCGGCACATCGTCATCGGTCATATGAATGGCGCGAAGCACATCCTCGGAGTCGTTCACGTCGATGTAACGCATCAGCGGGAAGCCGAGCAGCCGCATTGTTTCTTGCCGATGCACAAGCAGGATGACGCGCGAGTTCCGATCCCGCTCGATCTGCGCGATCTTTCGCGTTCGCATGGCCTCCAGCATGCGTTGCCGAAGCAACGGCTGCAGCATAGTGAACATGAAGAACAGCCAGAAGATGTCGTTGATGCTCATGAAGGCAGATCTCCGGATTGCTCAGCGTCGGCCATTGGGCGTGAAACCATAGATTCCCTCGTCAAGGTAGTATTTCCGATAAGTTCGCCGCGGCTGCGTCAAAACGGATGTCAGCAACACCCCCGCGATGAATCCGCCGATATGCGCCCACCATGCGATACCTCCGCCCGCCGAAGGACTGACAAGTTCGATCGTTCCTTGCACGAATTGCATCAAAAACCACAGTCCGGCGAACAAGAGTGCCGGAACTTCAAAAAAGAACGGAAAGAAGAAGATCGGAATGACGACGATCAAATTCGCCAGCGGAAAGAGACGGACGAAGGCGCCGATGACGCCGGCGATCGCACCGGAGGCGCCCAAAGCCGGAACAAACGATGTTGCATTAAAATACGCATGCGCTGTCGAGGCCGCGATCCCGCAAAACAAATAGAAAAGCAAATAACGGGCTCCTCCCATTCGATCTTCGACCGTCGGCCCGAACAGAAACAGGGTCCACATGTTCAAGATCAGATGCAGCCATCCGCCATGCAGGAACATATTGGTTGCAAACGGCAGATAATCCGAAAGCGTGGGTTCGGGCACGAAAGGCAGAGGAACGAAATAACGTCCCGGAATAAGCGCGTAGTCCACGAGAAATCGATCGAGTGCTGGCGGCGAGAGACTGACTTGGTAGAGGAACACGGCCACGTTTGTGGCGATCAGACTCCAGGTGACAAAAGGTGCGCTGCGGTGCGGAACGCCATTTTGGATCGGAAACATCGGTCATGCCCTCGCGGCTTGAGAGGCGGCCGTCATGGCCGGCGCGGCCATGGCCTGAGTGCCAGGCGAACGCAGATCGCGGGTAAGCTCGCGCAGTTCGTCTTCGTTCAACGTCTCTTTTTCGAGCAAGGATTTGACGCAGCGCTCCAGAACATCACGGTTGGCGGTAAGGATTACGGTTGTCCGATCGAACACGGCATGGACGATCGATTTCACGGCAGCGTCGATCGCTTCAGCCGTCGTTTCGCTGAATTGACGCTCGCTCGGCGCCTGTCCTGGCACATTGCCCAAGAAGGAAGGCCGTTCGGGTTCGTACACGACATAGCCGAGGGTTTCGTCCATGCCGTAGCGCACCACCATATTGCGGGCAATGTCGGTCACCTTGGCGAGATCGTCGGCGGCGCCGGTCGAAAGCTTTCCGAACACCAATTTCTCGGCAGCACGCCCGCCCAACAGAACAGCGATTTTGGCTTCGAGTTCGTCGCGGGTCATTAAATAGCGGTCCTCGGTCGGCCGCTGGATCGTATAGCCAAGCGCGCCTACCCCGCGTGGAATGATCGAGACCTTGTGAACGGCATCGGTTTTGGAAATCGCGAGTGCAACCAGCGCATGGCCCATCTCGTGATAGGCAACAACCTTTCGCTCGTTCGGGTTGAGCAGCCGATTCTTCTTTTCCAGACCGGCGACGATGCGCTCGATGCCGGCCGTAAAATCCTGCATGGCAACCGCCGACGCGCCCCGGCGGGTGGCCAGGAGGGCGGCCTCGTTAACCAGATTGGCGAGGTCGGCACCAGTGAATCCCGTGGTCAGAGCTGCGATCTTTTCTGGGTCGACATCCTCGGCCAAGGTCACTTTCCGCATGTGCACCTTCAGAATTTGGACGCGGCCGGTCTTGTCGGGACGGTCGATGAGAACCTGTCGATCGAAGCGGCCGGCGCGTAACAGAGCGGGATCGAGGATTTCCGGGCGGTTGGTGGCGGCCAGAAGTACGATGCCCTGCGCCGGATCGAAGCCGTCGAGCTCGACCAGAAGCTGATTGAGCGTCTGTTCGCGCTCGTCGTGACCGCCGACGGCCGGAAATGCGCCGCGCGCCTTGCCCAGCGCATCCAACTCGTCGATGAAAATGATGCAGGGTGCCATGCTTCTTGCCTGCTCGAACAGGTCGCGCACGCGCGCCGCACCAACGCCGACGAACATTTCCACGAATTCGGAGCCGTTGATCGATAAAAACGGCACGCCGGCCTCGCCCGCGATCGCGCGTGCCAGCAACGTCTTGCCCGTACCCGGCGGTCCCACCAGAAGGACGCCCTTCGGGATACGCGCACCAAGCCGGCCGTATTCCTGCGGCGCCCGCAGGAAGGCGACGACCTCCTTCAGTTCTTCCTTGGCTTCATCGACGCCAGCGACGTCGTTGAACGTGACCTTGATATCTTTCTCGACATAGACCTTGGCCTTGCTCTTGCCGATCGGCAGAAAGTTGCCCAGCCCCTGCTTCTCCGCTACTCGCCGAAACACGAACATCCACAGGCCGAAGAAGAGCAGGATGGGCAGAACCCATGAGAGGATATCGCGAAGTAAGGTGCTTTCGACGGCCCCAGTAAAGCGCACGCCCTTTTCAGCAAGCTTCTGGGCCAAAGCCGGATCGACCCGCGTGGTCACAAATTGCGTGCGACCGTCGCGCGGCTCTTTGAAGTAACCGCGGATGAACTGATTGCCGACGACGATGTTGTTGATCTTTCCATCATCGAGATAACGCTCGAATTCGCTATAGGGGATCGGCTCGACGCGCTGGCTCTCGATCCAGAAATGCTGAATCAACAGAACGCCGAAAACGGCCGCAACCACATACCAGATGTTGAAAGTCGTTTCCTTACTGAACTGCATGGCGCGTCCCAAATGGTAACGGATCGAGCGTGCTCATGGGGTCTCCGGGCCTTTCATCGGTATCGGCCGCCGGCTGCGCATATCGGCAAGGATACGTTGTTGCAGCTCGGGCGACTGGACGCCGACGGCTTCGCACAATTCGCGCAGCGTCTTTCTGAGACCGTGCATCTGGTCGATCAGATCGAGAACGATGGCGATGCCTTCTTCGTTGACGCCCAGATCTTCGCGCAAATCGCGAATCATTTGCGCGCGGGACATGTCCATTTCCGTAAAGGCCAGTCCTTGGTCGGTTCTTTGCGGGCGTAGCCATCCTTCCTCAACCCACGTCTCGACAACGTCCTGGCTCACCTTCAAGCGCAAAACAAATTCTGGGATATGGAGCATCTACGCCTCCATGCCGCGGCGGGGATCGTGGGCTTTGCCAGCGGTCCAACTTTGAACGAACTTCTCCAACTCGGGATCGGGCTTCTCCGGCAGGACCACCTTTAGTTTCACATACTCGTCCCCCCGCGTCCCGTTCGAACGCGCGACACCCTTGCCGCGCAGGCGCAGAACCGTGCCCGTGTTGGAGCCCTTTGGGACGTTCATCGACACGGCTCCCGTCGGTGTGGGAACGGAAATCTTACCGCCCAGCACGGCTTCGGTGAGCGAGACCGGCAATTCCAGATGGATATCGTCATCTTTGCGCGTGAACAGCGGATGTGGCTTCACAACAATTTCAACAAACGCGTCGCCCGGCGGACCGCCGCCGATCCCCGCGCCCCCCTTGCCGGCAAGCCGCAGAAGCTGGCCGTCACGCGCGCCGGGCGGGACGGTAACATCGACGGTGGAGCCGTCCGAGAGCGTGATGCGTCGCGTCGCACCATTGACCGCCTCCAGGAACTCGACGGGCAGGCGGTAATGCACATCCTGCCCGCGCATCTTCAGGTTCATCCGGCCGCCCCGGCCGAACAGGCTGGAAAAAAGATCACCCTCGTCGCTGAAATCGGAAAATCCTTCTGATGATGCATAAGGATGGTCACCGGCCGCCCCGCCGGCAAAATCCCGATAGTAGCGCTGCCGCGGCCGCTCCTGGCCCGAGGCGTCGATCTCGCCACGATCGAATCGCGCGCGCTTTTCCGGATCGCTCAGGAGATCGTAAGCCGCTGAAACGGCTTTGAATTGCTCCTCTGCCTGCTTGTTGCCGGGGTTGAGGTCGGGGTGCAGCTTCTTGGCAAGCTTGCGGTAGGCCTTCTGAATGTCGTCCTGACTAGCGTCCTTCTTGACGCCGAGGACGTTGTAGGGATCTGCGTTCAATCGGGGCCCCCGAACCAATATGTGGTTTTCCGTGACCGGCCCGGTCTGCAGAGCCGATGCGCACAAGCTAATTCTGCTACGGTCGGGGGCTCGACGCAAAGCCGCCAGACGAGCGGCGCACTCCGGGGATCCGCGGGCTCGACCTAATCCATCAGCGCAGTCGGCGCAGCCTCAGCCCCAGGATCGTGAGAATGATGCCAGAAAACAAAGCGTAGGTCGCCAGCAGCCAACCGGCGGCCACAAAAGTTTCAACAGGCTTGGTCAAGAAGAGCCAAACGACAATGCCTCCGAGGACAACCGAAATCGCTCCGCTAAGAATTAGCCAGATTTCGCCCCTGATTTCATGACGAAGGCGTATAGCGGCGAAAATTTCAAAGGCTCCGGTGAAAATCGACCAGACCGCAATGCTCGCCCATAAAAACGACGCGAGCGCCAAGGTAGCCGTGAGCGGCCAGACGATCACCACAATGCCAGTTAGAACGCCCAGGATGCCGCTGAAGGCAAGCCATCCCCAGCGCTCGCCTTTGCGGACATTGTACACTGCCGCGATCAAGACCAACACACCGTCGGCAAACGAGAAAGCACCAAAAACGAGCGTAAACGCCAGCAACGCCTGTGTTGGCATCCAGAATGCCAGAGCAGAGAGAATCAACGCCAAAACGCCGCGAATTACAAATGCCCACCAATTGGTGCTCAACGAGCACAACAGCCGACGGCCGGAGTCGTCATAGTTGACGTCTTTTTCTGCGAAACTCTGGTAGCTCATGATTAGGCCCTTTCAAACCAACCTGCCGAATAGTCTCATCGAAGCTGCCAGACTTGACCGTTGCTAGAGTGATCGTGAGCCGGCTCACCCTCGGACTGGCGAAGTGCTACAATATGCAAGCCTGATGCGCTTGGCCATTGATCATTGATGGCATTCCGTTCGGTGCGCCACATTGACGACCGTCAATGCTGAGCCACGCAAATGCAGCCTTGATGTCAAGGCGCCGATGCGTGAGGGCGCTATCGGTTGATCTGAAGGGGATAAAGGGAGTTTTAGCCATGCTCACTGATCTAGCGCTCGGCGGCCGGTGGCCCGACCTGGCCCGCGATATGCGCCGACTTCAGGAAGAAATGAACCGCACCTTCGGCGGCTTCAGGTTTGCCGTCCCGGCCGAGTACCCGCCCGTCAACGTCTGGGCGGGGGCGGACGGCGCCATCATCACCGCGGAAATTCCGGGCGTCGCGCCCGACCAAATCGACATTACGGTGCACCAGGATACGGTGACGCTGCGCGGAAAGCGCGAGCCTGCGGCGCCTGGCAAGGACGCGACGGTTCACCGGGAAGAACGCACGGTGGGTGCATTCGCCCGAACACTGGTTCTCCCTTTCCGCGTCGACTCCGAAAAGGCCTCCGCACGCTTCGAGCGGGGAGTTCTCATTCTCGAACTGCCGCGGCCGCCTGCCGACAAGCCCCGCCAGATCAAGATCAACCCGGCGTGAACGAGGGAGGTTCTCCATGACCGACAACACATCAGGCGCTAAAGCGCAGACCGAGACTGTAAGCCAGGCTCCGACATTCCTCCCGGCTGCCGATATCTACGAGACCAACGATGCGGTGGTCATGCTGCTGGAAATGCCGGGTGCCGATCCGCAGAGCCTCAACGTCACGCTGGACAAGCGGACGTTGACCATCACCGCGAGTTCCAAGCCCTTCGCGCCTCAAGGGTATACGCTGGTCCATGCCGAGTACGAGGACGGTAACTACGAACGAGCATTCACGCTTTCGGAATTGGTCGACGGCGATCGGATCGACGCCGAATTCAAGGATGGCGTGCTACGTTTGACGCTGCCGAAGGCTACGCCATCCCCGGCCAAAAAGATCAATGTCCGCGCGGCGTGACCGTTCAAGGAGGACTCCAATGAATATCCGCGATCTTATCCCCTGGAACTGGGGCAAACGGCAGGTGCCGGTTCGGCGCGAGCAAAGCCAGCCGCTCCAATCGTTGCAAAACGATATCAATCGGGCCTTCGACAGTTTCTGGCGGGGATTCGATCTGCCTTGGCCGTCCACGTCGTCCGCGTGGTCGATCTCAATGCCGAGCGTTGATGTTTCGGAGAGCGACAAGGAAATCGAGGTGACGGCGGAACTCCCCGGCATAGACGAAAAAGACATCGATATCAGCCTCGCTGAAGGCGTGCTGACGATTCGCGGCGAGAAAAAATCAGAGGTCGAGAAGAAGGAGAAAGACTATTATCTCCAGGAACGGACCTTTGGCTCGATCGAACGAGTCGTGCCGCTGCCCGATACCATCGATCTCGACTCCGCCAACGCCACGTTCAAGAATGGTGTCTTGACCGTCAAGCTTGCAAAAAAGCCGGAAGCTGCGGCCGCCACAAAGCGGATTACTGTGCGGCGCGCTTGATCCAGAAGCCCTCAATGAAGGTGGCTGCGATGAGAATGCACGTGCGAACTGTCCTTCTGACCCTGTGCTTTGCCGCCGTGATCGGGAGTGCTCCCGCAGTCGCACAACAGGCAGCACTCGTTCCGTCGCAGCCAACCCTCGCTCCGCTGGTCGAAAAAGTGGCGCCCGCGGTAGTCAATATTTCCGTGCTGTCGCGGTCGCCGGTGCAGGATAATCCACTGCTCCGGGATCCGTTCTTCCGTCGCTTCTTTGAGTTGCCGGATCCCGACAAGATTCCTCCGCAGATGAGCGCGGGTTCAGGCGTCATCGTCGACGTCGGTAAGGGTTACGTGATCACTAATCATCACGTGGTCGACAAGGCGACCGAAATCGTCGTTACGTTGCGCGACCGCCGACAGTTCAAGGCAAAGCTCATCGGCAGCGATTCCGCAACCGACATTGCGCTGGTGCAAATCGAAGCTGATCGGCTGACCCAGCTCCCGCTTGCCGACTCCGACAAGGTCCGAGTCGGAGATTACGCCCTCGCCATCGGCAACCCCTTCGGCCTCGGGCAGACCGTTACTATGGGCATTGTGAGCGCGCTCGGGCGTAGCGGCATCAATGCCGAAGGCTATGAGGACTTCATTCAGACCGACGCCTCGATCAATCCGGGCAATTCCGGTGGGGCCCTGGTGTCCCTCAGTGGCGAACTGATCGGGATCAATACGGCCATCATTGCACCTTCCGGCGGAAATGTCGGAATCGGCTTTGCGGTATCGAGCAACATGGCTCGCTCCGTCATGGATCAGCTCATTCGCTACGGCGAAGTCCAACGCGGTAGGCTCGGATTCGTGGTGCAGGATATCACGCCGGATATTGCGAAGGCGATAGGCGTACCCGCGACGGCTGAAGGCGCGGTCGTCGTGCAGGTTGAGCCGGGTTCGGCGGCCGACAAAGCCGGCGTCAAGGCCGGAGATGTCGTGACCGCCCTCGGCGGGCGGCCGGTGCGCGGCGCATCCGACCTGCGTAACCGCATTGGACTGACCCGCGTCGGTGAGGACGTCGAGTTGAAAGTCCTCCGAAACGGCGCAGAGCGGCGGCTGCGAGCGCGCGTCGAGCGAAGCTCGGCCTCTCCTCAAACGGCCGCTTTACAGACCGACAAGGGCACAACGATCCCGCGTTTACGCGGCGCGGTTGTTCGCGACATCGGTCCGGGTATGCCTATGTACGGCAAGGTCCAGGGCGTCGTGGTCGCCGAGGTTGAGGACGGAAGCCCGGCAGCCGCGCGCGGCTTGCGCGCCGGCGATGTGATCGTCGCCGTCAACCGCAAACCCGTCCGCAATGTGGCTGAATTCCAGGCCGCCCTGCAGGAGGCAGGCCGTGTCGCCGCGCTCGATGTGCTGCGTGGAGACATGTCGCTCTTTATCTTGATCACGTAGGCAGAGCGCATCGGCTATGTCCTCTTGGAGGTTATCGGCGAGAGGCTGGCGCGCTATCGTTGCGCTTCGAAAATTGTCGCTTACGGCTGTCGTTTGTGTTTGGGCGCTTACAATTGGCGATGCGACCATGAGCAGCTTGCAGACAATCGCTCAGGCACAATCGCTAAATGCCCAGACCTTCGAACTGCCGAACGGGATGAAGGTCATCTATGTCCCCGATCGCCGTCTCCCGATCGTCACTCATATGCTTTGGTATCGCGTCGGCTCAGCCGACGAGGAGCCGGGCAAATCGGGTCTTGCTCACTTTTTCGAGCATCTGATGTTCAAGGGGACGCCAGCCAATCCGGGTGACTCCTATGCCCGTTTCATCGGTGAGGTTGGAGGCGAGCTGAACGCATTTACGTCTTATGACTTCACCGCCTACTACGCGACCGTGGGCTCTGCTCACCTTGAGAGAGTCATGGAGCTTGAGGCCGACCGCATGGTCAATCTCGCGCTCACTCCGCAACAAGTCGCTGTCGAACGGGAGGTGATCGTCGAAGAACGGCGCTTGCGTACAGATAACAAACCGGAAGCATTGCTTCTCGAACAAGCCCTTGCGTCGCTTTTTCTCAACCATCGTTATGGAATTCCTGTCATTGGCTGGATGCATGAAATTCGCTCTTGGACTCAAGAGGATGCACTTTCTTTTTATCGTCGGTGGTATGGGCCTAGTAATGCGTTGCTCGTCGTTTCCGGCGACATCGATTTTGAGCAGCTCAGGCGTCTCGCGACCAAGCACTATGGGAAGCTACCTGCTCACGCCGTAACGCGTAAGCGCGCCACCGAGCCGCCCTCGCTCGCGGAACGGCGCGTCATCATGAAGGACCAGCGAGCGGGCCGTCCCTTATGGCTTCGTCTGTATTTGGCTCCGTCCTATGGAACGGAAAATCGGTCCAAGACCGCTGCAATCGAAGTTCTGGCTGAACTCCTTGGCAGCGGAGCGACCGGTATTCTTCATCGTCGTCTGGTGATGGAGCGCGGATTGGCGACTGACGTGTCCGCGAGCTACGACCCCGCTGCGATCGACGAAACGATGTTCGCGATCAACGCGATTCCTAAGCCGGGTGTTACAATGGAACAGTTGGGGGGCGCAATCGACGAGGAGATCAATACTGTCGCAAAGACTCTTTCAACGGCCCCTGCCGATCTGACGCGCGCAAAACAGAAGCTCATCATGGCTGGCTTGCAAGCCCGCGATGGAACCTACAAAGCCGCACTTACAGTTGGATCTGCTCTCATGACTGGAGCGGCGCTAAATGACATCGAACAACGACAAGATTTGATTTCCTCCGTCACCGCCGAAGAGATCGCAGTTGTCGCTCACGATCTCTTCCAACCAACGCGCTCGGTAACATCGTTTTTGTTGACCGAAAGGTGAATGAAGCATGTCTGTGCGGCTAAAAAGCGCCTCGCATCTCCTATGGGTGACCACTTTTATGTTTTTGCAAACTCACCAGGCGTTTCCCTTGGACATACATACCGTCAACAGTTCCTCCGGAATCGTGGCTTGGCTGTCGGACTCTCGGCAGCTTCCCGTCATTGTCGTCGACTTTGCCCTCATCGGAGCCGGCTCTGCGTCTGACCCTGATGACAAACGAGGACTCGCCAATTTCGGTGCTCAGATGCTTTCCGAGGGCGCCGGTGTATTTGATGCCAAGGCATTTCAGGAACAACTCGCGGATATCGGAGCTACGCTATCCTTTGCCGCAGACCGAGATGCGCTGGTCGGACACCTCGAGGTCGCACGCGAGCATCGAAATCGTGCATTCGATTTGCTCCGATTGGCTTTGTTGCAGCCGCGCTTCGATCTTGAAGCCATCGAGCGGGTCAGGATCAAACGGGACGTTGATCTCGCGCGCCTTGACAACGATCCAGCTTATGTCGCCTCACGCGCGTGGTGGGAGGCTGCTTTCCCGGAACATCCGTATAAGTATCCTCCGCTCGGCTCTCGTGAAGCAAATGGCCGCATCACGTCGGCTGATTTGCAAAACTTTCAGTCTCGATTAACGAACTCGAAACTCGTTGTGGCAGCAGCGGGCGACGTGAATGCCGCTGAATTATCGGATTTGCTTGATCGTGGTTTCCCAAATGGGTCGAAGGGTCGAGGAATCGACGCTCGTGCAAAGGCCGAGTATCGAACATTTGCGCCTGCCATTGTGCGTCTGCCCTTTCCCCAATCCGCATGTGTTTTCGGCCAACCGGGCATTTCTCCGACCTCGGCCGAATACCTTCCCATGCTCGTGCTAAATCACATCCTGGGAGGCGGGACACTGACATCGCGACTGTTCGTCCAACTGCGAGAGCGGCGGGGGCTCGTGTACTCAATTCGCACCGCCCCGGAGACACTTTCGCAAGCCGATCTTCTTATCGGTCGGTTCGCGACGGAAAACGTCAAGACACAAGCAGCGATCGAAACAATTCAGGCGGAGTGGCGTCGTATGGCCCAAGGAGAGATTTTAGACAAAGAAATCGCAGCGGCAAAGTCCTATCTCAAGGACATGTTGCCCGTATCGATGGACGGCACGTCCGCTATTTCTTCAAGACTTCTTGCTGTCCAACGTATGACGCAAGGTATCGATTACATTCAGCAATGGCGCAATAGGATCGAGTCAGTTGAGCCGGAATTGGTGAGACGCACGGCCAGGAAGGTATTTGTGACCGACGTCCTGACTTTCGCCGTTGCGGGCGAACCTAATGGCCTTTGATTTGATGTCGGAAATCAACGAGAGTGTCGCCGCTAGAGGAGCATGAAGCAAATGCCTGTCCGTCAACTTCAAAAGAGCGAATGGAAATCTTACTGCGATCGCATCTCCAAGGGCCTGGAGGGAAAGCGGGCAGAAATTGAGGTCGCGGGTCTTCCGATAGGGGACCAAATCGTCGCCAAGCAGATTCATATCTTTGGTATTACTTATGATCCGAAGGACGATATCATTGAAGTGGCGCTCGAAGGCCTCGATCACATCATCCATAAGCCCCGGAGCTTAGTTGCGGACGAGGGAGCAGCCGGCCTTGCCAATTTGGCAATTGTCGATGGAGAAGGCCGAAAGCAAATCGTCAAACTGATGGATCCGCTGATGTTGCCTCCGCCGGAACGGTGAGATGCCGGACAACACGATCGAGGTTCGCGTCGAGGATAACCCGGAAACTCTAACCTCCGGCGATCCAAGATTTGGGAGCGGAGCACGGCTTCGTCGGAACTCGCATCTAAATGCCCGGCACATCTATTTAGGATTTACGAAATCCGCTATCGAGGTAAATACACCGGCAATTTTTCCAGTGTTGAAGGATTGATACCGGACAACACAATACTTCCGCTCGAATTCTCGAGTTTAAGGCTTCGAAACGGAATGGCGACTAAGTGATACGACACGAGGTCGCCGACTGCGAGGACCACATAAATGTTGCCATCTTTGCCAAAGATAAAATCGCTGATTCGTCCGAGAGTCTCGCCTTTTTCATTAACAACTGTTTTGCGCTTTAGCGCCTCTCCACTATAGCCTCTCGCGAGTTCTGCAGTCTCCACAGGGGTGAGGGCCACTTCCTGTCCCACAGCATAGCTGTACGGGAGACAATTCGTCACCAAGACGAGTAAACGGAAGTGTGACAACAATTTCTTCATGAACGACTCCTGACTGATGGCACGTCATACCTTTATGGTTCGACGATCATTGTTTGTGGACTTTACGATCGGCTAGAACTCCGTCTTACTTCGTCTGTGCTGGTGTCGTAAAACGCCAGAAAGAACCACGAGCGCCACGGCAAAACACAATAAATAACCCATCAGCCACCCAGCGAACGTATTCGCGGCACCATCCGACGATGACCCTACGATGCTTATCAGTACGCCCCATACAATCGACACCAGTCCTACCAAGGCTAGTAGTCCCTGGATATAACTCTCCGGCGTTCGCCGCGCGGCGGCAAGCAACAACGCACCAGTTGCAACAGCCCATATGCTGGCCAGACTTACAAAGGCAGTGGCGGCAATGGCGGGCCAAACGAGCACGGCGGTCGAAAAAAATAGATTAAGCGCGCCCTCAAACACCAAACTCCGCCACAACTCACGGCGCCTAATCCTAAAAAGTCCAGCGACAATAGCGGCGAGGCCGTCAGCCGCGACATATATTGCAAAGATCACAACTAGTGCTGCGAATGTATGCGCGGGACCCCAAAAGATGCCAATTGCAAACCCAGCAGCAAGCGTTGCGCGGATCGCGATCGCCCACCAATTGCGTGCAAGCCCGTCGCTTCCTGACTTCGCACGAACTACTGAGTCGCTTTCGCTGTTGGTGCTATTTGGATTTGCCATGGTTTCTTGGATAGCGGCTGTCCTCTAGCTGTCGTTCCCAAGAACGTTGTTCAGCCTGAGGCATGGGGTTTGGTTGGTGAGGGCTGAGCGGGGTCTTTTTGTGTCGTAGGCGTCGATCCAGCGGGTCATGGCTTCGGTTCGTTTTCTGCGGAGAATCGATAAGGCCTGGCATAGGCCCATTCCCTGAGGCTGGTCAGGATGAAGCGCTCGGTGCGCGGCGTATATGGTCGGGTGCGGATATGGCGGAGGCGGCTGGCGGCACACAGATTGCGGAAGTCGTCGCGCCTGTGGGCGGCGCCGTTGTCGGTCACCACCCGCTCGACGCGGACGCCATGAGCGGCGAAGAAGGCCCGCGCCCGGAGCAGGAAGGCGAAGGCGCCCCTTTCTTCTCGTCGGGCAGGATCTAGGCTTAAACGAGGCGGGAAGTATCGCCGACACAGCCATGGAATGGCGCTGACGGTCGAGCGAGGAGGGCCGAGGCGAACAGCGATGTGCGGGCCGGTCCGTCCCCCCGCCTGAGCCCTTCGATCGCGGCAGCCATCACCGCTGGCAGGCGATGCCAAAAGCGGGCGGGCGCTGAGCTCCTGTCGGCAAGCATCCCGTTTCGCCAAAAGGGCTCGACCGTCGACCGTCATGCGGGCATTGTTGTGCGCTTTCACGGGAGGCTCCGACTCTGGGATCAGTTGTTACAACCCAACCCTCGCAGTCCATCTCCGGATGAACAAACTGACATTGACAACGATCAATGCGGGCATTCTTGCCTCGGACGATAGTTGCTTGCGGATAGGAAGTCTCGAGGAAAGGGAGAAGTTAAATGGTTTCACTATTTCGCACAGATTCTACGATAAAGCGTGACGTCGAGGATGAGATCAAATGGGATCCCTCGATCAACGATTCCAGCCATATCGCCGTTGCCGTGAAGGATGGCGTTGTGACTCTAACCGGGTTCACAAAGAGCTACATGGACTCCTATCAAGCGGAAAAAGCTGCAAGGCGTGTTTCCGGTGTCAAAGGCATCGCTAACGATATTCAAGTCAAGCTTTCGTATGAACGAACCGATCCTGAGATAGCTGAAGAGGCTGTCAAGGCCATCAAACGTGAACTGCCGTCGAGTTCTGACAGCATCCGTGTCGTAGTGAAAAACGGATATCTCACACTCGAGGGTGAGGCAGAATGGAACTATCAGAAGGAATGGGCCGAGCGTTCAGTCCGCTCGATCTCTGGTGTTAATCGATCTCCAATCTCATTCAAGTCAAGCCGCGCGTCAGTGCGAGCGATGTCAAGCACAAGATCGAAGATGCTTTGGTGCGCAGTGCCAAGGTTGATGCGGACAAAGTCGTCGTAGACGTTGAGGGCAGTAAAGTAACCTTGCGAGGTACAGTCCGCTCTTGGGCAGAGCGTCAGGAAGCCGAACGCTCTGCGTGGGCTGCACCAGGAGTTAGCAGTGTCGAAAATAAAATAGTCGTCTCGATTTAGTTTAGCGCGACGAAATCGTGAAACTTTTGCGGGGGCAACCCGTTCGATGGTTATGGCGGCGCGGGCTGCACGAAGTCGTCGCTGCGATCAACTACGAGCTCACGGAAATGACCGTGGCCTATGGTTCGAAGCTGCGGCGGGAAGCCAAGCTCACCCTGCCGCAGGAACCGATTGCGGAGTATGCTCCGTGAATCGCGCCATACAGATCACCTGGTGGCTTGAGCAGATCGAGGCAATACGGTACGCGGTGGCGCAAGCGCGCCCCGACGCGCACCATCATCGGTGCGTCCCGGCCGGCAGAGCAGCGACAGGCCGAATCTTGCCGGCGGCAACGCCGGAAATCCCTATGAGAAACTTGCTGCCTCGGAAATGGCGACAAATTACATTAATGCTCGGAAAGTCTACCTTAAACTCCTGCGCGCGGCCATGGACAAAACGTCTTCTCACGGCGTTATCCGATGTGCCGGCATTGGCGGTATGGCGATGCATGTAGAATAATAGCCTAACAGTGAAAATCACATGTCGGGGACGCCCACCATTGAACTTGGATCTAACACAAACCTGGACTGTTCTTGGTTGGCTCGAGCAAGCCATTGATGTTCAAGACATCGAGACGCGTCTTCTTGCCTACGCAGCCCGGTTCGGCCTCACCGCTCTTTTCGCAGGTTGGGTTCCCAGGCTCGATCCCGGCACCGCTGGCGATATTCCTTCGAAGATCCTGTTTCAGAAGTTCCCTCTCGAGTGGGCTGCGCGATACAATGAGCGGAATTACGTATTCCGTGATCCGGTTGTTCAACGTCTGCAAACCGACCACAATTTGTTTAGCTGGACCGAGGCCTACGATTCTTGCCGCTCGTCGAAAGACGTCAAAGTAATTGGCGGAGAAGCGTCCGAATTCGGCTTGGTCAATGGTCTCGTCGTCCCGATTCAATCAATTGACGGAGCACATGCGGCATTCTCGTTCGGCGGAGAACGCTTACAGATCAGCGAAGAAGAAGCGGCTGCGTTCGCCTTCGTGACGAATTTCGCCGCAGGGCGTCTATTGACGATAACGTCTCGCCGAAGGATTGGTAAACAATCCAGGCTCACGCCTCGAGAAATTGATTGCTTGCTCTGGTCGGCAGAAGGCAAAACTGACTGGGAGATATCGCGAATTCTGGGAATATCTCGGTCAACCGTCCTAAAACATATGGCATCTGCTCGCGAGAAATTGGGCGCCATGAACAAAGCCCATGCCATAGCGATAGCGATGCGAGCAAACGTGGTGAGGTGATAATCCGCAGATATTGATCGTCGTCTTCTTGACCCGTCATGTAAGCCGCTGGCCTTTGATAATCTGTGTCTCAGCCTTGTCAGCCTCAAGCTCGAGTACGATTTTTTCCTGTTCTGCGCGTAACTTTGCCAAGGCGTCGGTTTGGATCACATTTGTAGGTAACGGCTGGCCGGGATGCTCCGCTATCACGTGAGCGGCCTGAGCCGTGGCGGCCGCTTCGCGCGCTTCCTTCGCGGCCGCGCGCTCGGTTCCTGCAACGATCGCTCTCTCAACGCGAAGCTCACGTTGGGATGTCGGATCAAGCCCCGCAACCGCATCTTCGCGCCGCTCGGCATTCACAGCGCGATCGGCAAGCCGCGCGGCCTCAGTCGCCTCACGCCCTTCACGCAGCCGAAGCGCTTCCGCCTGCTCGATCAGACGCTCGGCGTCGACGCCGGCGATGGCGGCGACCTCCGCCCGCGTCATTCGCTCGACCCCACGCTCCTGCACGCGCTGCAGGTCCAGCCGATTGGCAAGCGTCTCGAGATACCGCGATGAGGCTTCCCGGAACTGCTGTTTCGTTTCACCATCAAGCAAATCGCTTGTTCTCGACACTGCCTCGTTCATGAGGCGAAGATCTTTCACCATTTGCTCCGACGTGATGGCCATTTCCGGTCCCTCCTTGGTGAGTTGGTCGACCCGCCTCCCAATCGTTTGAAGAATGGCCCCGACGGTCTGAGCCATCAACAGCCTTTCGAGCATGCCCCTTGCCACGGGATTGCCGGGCTGCTCGGAGGCGACCGTCTTCCAAGCGAGGACGCTTTCGTTCACGGCTTTACGATCGGGAGCCGACATCGGCAGACGGATCGGATTTGTGCGCGCCACCTGGATCCTTTGGCGGGCATTATCGATCAGCCTGTGGTTAGCTGGATCCGCCGCGTAGGCCCGATCGCGAGCCTCGCGCGCCGGGCGAGGACGGTCCGCGGCCTCGACGATCGCCTTGTCCTTCGGACCATAGCTCTGCGACGATGCCCGTTCTCGCGCCGACGTCGCCACGATCTTCAATCCTTCGGCTTGGGCATGCTGAGCGTAGGCCTGGCGCCATTCGGAGAAGGTTTCGCGGCTGGGGTGGATCTTCTGACCGGACTCGGATCTCACCGCGATCACGGCATGCGCATGGATGTGCCCGTCCGCCTCTTTGTCCGTATGGACCCCGAACATGAACTTGTGGTCGGCGAACCGATCCTGCAGGAAGGCGCGGGCTGCTCGCGTCAGTGCCTCGACATCCGTCCCGGCTTTCGCCGAGATGATGAGATGCATCGTGTCGCGCGCGGATTGGGAACGCAACGATGGTCCCCACTCGCGTGCAGCGATCCGGGCATCCGCAACATTGCTAACGGTCTTGCCGCGGTCGTCGGTCGCCGGGCCCTTTTCGATCAGTTTGTTGAGTCGATAGGTCACACCATCGCGGCCGTGGCTGGTCGCGCCTGGCGCGAGGCGGATCGCATCCACGGGGATTGCGGTTGCGCCAGCGATCCGCTCTGCGACACGGGCCTCCGACTTCATGTCGAGGCGCTTTTGGGTGAACCCGTTCTCACCGTCGCCTACTTGCTCCTGGCGCACCCTGAACCTCTCCTTGGAGAGGCCGGCCATCGCAACGACGACGCGCGCCTCGAGTGCGCCGGATGCCGTTGTCTCAAGGCGATAGGCATAGCGATGGCCGTCGAACCCGGCGGCGACCGCCTTGGCGTAGGTCTCTCGGCCCTCGGCGGTGTCGGAGACGCCATCGAGCCTCAGCCGGATGGCGCCGACATCCTGGCTTTCCGCTCGTTTGGCGAACGAGCTGGACCAAGCCTTGATTTCATCGGCAACCGCCTCGCGATCGGAAAGCGTGCGTCCATCATGCGTCTCAAGCGGAACGTCCTCCCGCTGCACGTACTGACCCGTCGCTGCCGCGCGCGCAACGCCACGCGCATAGGACACGACCTTGATGACGGCAGGCTGATAGCCTGCGGCAAGCTGCCGGGCGCGACCGACCGCTCCGCCCTGCCCTGCCCGGCTGGCGCCCGTCGCTCCCCCGCTGAGACCGCCGGCGATCGGCGCAAGCCCCGCCCCGCGTGGCGTTCCAGAGCGGCCGCCGGCGCCGCCTCCGCCGCTGACAGCCGGCAGAGCTCTCGCCCGCTCCTCATCACGCTCGCCCGTAATGGTCGCACCTTGGATGATCTCTTTCACAGGCGGCGACTTCGGAAGCGGCGGGACGCGGGCGCGCCGGCGGCGCAGATCATCTTCGAGCAGACCCGACGGCCGCGGCCGAAGCCGCTCCTCGCGTGCTTGCGCCACCGCGTGCCGTGTCGCCTCGACCTGCTCAACCCACCAGGTGATCTGTATGGCGCGATTCACGAAGCATCCTCCGCAATCGGCTCCTGCGGCAGGGTGAGCTTGGCTTCCCGCCGCAGCTTCGAACCATAGACTACGGTCATTTCCGTAAGCTCGTCGTTGATCGCAGCGACGACTTCGTGCAGCCCGCGCCAGACCGGCTCGGTATCCTCGATCCGCACCGCCTGCCCACGATGAATGGCCTTTAGGACCTGAGCCAGATTGCGACCGACCATCCGCACCTGTTGTGCGAGCTCGACGACGACTCGGGTGTTCTCGGCCGACAAGGCAGGACCTGCCTGGACTGAGGCTCGGATGAGCCGCCGCACGACCTCGGCCTTCGGCAGTCCATAGAGCTCCACGGCTCGCTGCAGATGGTCCTCGTCAGCCTCGGACAACTCTGTCCGGAGCCTCGGCTTGCGTCGCGGAGCTCTGGCGGAGCGAGCCATCGGCGCTCCCCTTCCCTTCCCGTTCGAACGGCTCCTCGGTTGAAGACCGGGAGCCGAACATGCCGGCATCGACGAGATGCCGGCGCCAGCGCGTCAGCGCGCTTCGGCTGCGTCCAGCAGCCGTCCCCGGTTTGGCCCACAAACCGGTATCTTGTCAACCAATATCTAATATAATGAACCTAAGAAGTCGATGCATGAAGGGCTCTTGCGTCCGAAGAGCCGTCCGCATGGACTCCGCATCACTTACGCGCACAGTGCGAACCGCAATACGACAATACGACATTCCCGCACACAAACATTCCAGCAATATCCGAATGCCGCCTTATCGGACGTGCCAACAACGCTACTGCGGTATTTCATCAATCCAACAACGTACCAGTGCCGCATGTCGCTTATAACGAGATGCCCCAATGCAAGGTTGCGAGCTTTCGATATCCCGATATCGCTGCAATAGGACACTGCCGAATTGAAGCAACATCGCCTTGCGCGGATCGCGCTTTCGCGCGTTGCGCCATGTTCATTTTACTGTATGTTGTCACTCACGAATTGCGGCATTGACGCAACAGGGAGGCCGGCATGCCGAGCATCTTCGCAGTGGCGAACCCAAAAGGAGGCAGCGGCAAAACCACCGTTGCGATCATCTTGGCCGGCGAATTTGCCAAGCACGGCTATTCAGCCGCAATCGTCGACGCTGACCCCCAAGGCTCGTCTTATCAATGGCACGCCTCCTCCGTCGTGCGCGGCCTCAGTCCGCAAGGCGTCGATCTCGTCCGGGCGCCCGATGAAGCGGCCCTGCTCCACGCGATAGAACGGCTTGGCGGGTACGACGTCATCGTTGTCGACACACCCGGCTACTATGGCGGCGTTCTCATTGAGTCGGCTCTGCGTGCGGATCTCGTGGTGCTGCCCTGCAAGGTCCACACATTCGACGCTTCTCAGGTCGTCCGAACCATCCGAAACCTCGAGCAGCACGCCGCCGGTGCGAAGCTGCCGATGAGCCAGCACCGCGTGCTCTTTAACGAGTACGACAGTCTCGACCGGAATACCCGGCCATTGCGCGAGGTGGTGGCTTATCTGGACGCCGAACGCGTTCCCGTCTGCGCAAACGCCCTTTATCGACGTGTCACGTACCGCACGATGACGAGCGGTCACGGGACACTCTACCAGATGAGTGACAAAGACGAGTCCGTGCGTAAAGCGCGCTACAATGCGGACCAGGTCGTGCGCGAGCTGCTGGCGGCGAGCCAAGGCACCGCCACGGACGAGACGGCCGCATGAACGACTCAGCGGCAACGCCGAAGCCCGACCGCCCTACCCTGCCCCGCGACGCCTTCCGATCGCAACGGACCGGCATCGCCCGCGTCGAGGCTGTCGCTCCTGTTCAGCCCGTCGTCGTGACGCCCGCTTATGATGATCCCATCACACCTGCGCCGGTTCCAAAGCCAAGCGAGGCGGCGGTCGCTAACGCGGAAGTGCCTAGATCGTCACCACGACCGAAGCCGGCGCCGCGACGCGAGCGCAACCCGTTCGATGGTTATGGCGAGCGCTCGTCCTCGCGGCCCTACGCGATGCGGTTTCCCGACGCGATCGATCTCGTGCTGCGTCAACTTGCGGCCGAAGACCGCACGCACCCGCTGCGAATTATCGACCGTATCGTTTACGACCACCTCAAGCGGATCGGGCGGCTGCCGCCGCGGAGGGACTGAAGCGATACGCATCAGGGCCTCAGCGTAACGAGGATCGCGGAGGGACAGTTCATCCGGAAGGGAAGGAGTCGGATGGCGCTCGGGCGTGTTTGTCCTGCCGGTTTAGGCGGGACGTTGCGAGCGCCATAAGCATTGGCCAGATCGAGAACTGACCTGCAGAGGCGCGTCGTGTCAGCGTTCTCAGATATCCGCCAGGGTTTTTGATGGCGTCGCCTTTTTGCAGGATTGCGGCAAGAGTAGCGCTCGCTTGGCCTTCCCCCATCACCGTGCAGGCGTCTTCCCAGGCACTCGGGCTGACGCCGAGCAGAGGCCGAATGAGGGTCGCCGTCGCAATGACGTCGCGCGCAGTGCGAATATCGTCGCTGGCATAGTCGCCAAAGTGCGGGCAAGCCTCGACGATCAATCGAACTGGAATTGTGTTCGGTGCCTGGGGTTTGACACTAGGTGCGGCGGCGGGGGGAGACACCGGCGCCGCGTCCGGTTCTGGCTCGCTGCAATCGTCTGCCGGATGGACCTGCGCGGTCGCTGGCTTCTGCCCGTGCTGATCGAGGTGTTGTCGCAGAATTTCGAGGACGGTCGCGGCAAGCATGGCGAGTTCTTGGACGAGCGGCTGAAGGGCCTCGCGGGATGGAACACGCGGAAGGCGCGCGACCAACTGACGGAAATCGCGATGAATCGTCGACCAGTCGGCATCCACGCCGTCCTCGACGCCTGCCGCGATCATCTTGGCGATATCACGACGGGAGAGCGTGGCCTGCTCTCGCAGCAGATCGACCGCTTGGCGCTCCCTGGCGATCGCTTCGGCGAGACGAGCAAAATCGTCTGCGCGGGCGACAATCGGGCCGAGGTCGAAGCCGAAGGCTTGATCGATATGCCCGCTTGCAGCTCGCCGAGCATAGCGCTTTCCGTTTGGGCTATCGCGCCGCAGGAGAAGGCCGGCGGCGATGAGAGAAGCCAAATGCCGGCGGAGCGTCGAAGGGGCGACGCCATGGGCCCTGAGCGCAAGCTGCCGGTTCGAGGGATAGACGACGAGGTCCGCCGCGCCCGAGACGAGCACCGTATCAGGATGGAAGCTGACGAGGGCGTTGAGGATGGCGAGCGCCCGATCAGAAACGCCGAGCTGGGATCTCGCTTCGCAGATATGTCGAAATACCTGCCACTTGTGAACCGGCTTACCGGGTGGGCATGTGTTGACGTCGCATTGCGTTTGAACGATCGCAAGCGTTAACCTACCCCTTCCGAAGGGCGTCGTCGGACCTTGGCCAAGCATCTCCATTCGCGGACTCTCCTGATCGAGAGCGCGGGTCAAACAAAGACCGTGGCGTAAAAACGCTGAGTCTCTTGAACTGTCGGGTGGGGCGCGCTAAAGTGCCATCAAGCGTTTTGGGCACTGTTGGCGATTGGCGTCGCCAGCCCGCTCACCCTCATGAGAGACCCGGCTCTGCCGGGTTTTTCTTTGTCCGAACGCTCTGCTCCTGGTTGAATCGAATCCGTCTATTATATTGAATGTTGATTAGGCGTCCAACGTGTGAGTTCAGGGACGGCGCCATCGATTTTCGATGCGGGCGGGTGAGCGATGGTCGCAAAGAAATCCGGTCGAAAGGCTGCACACGCGGCCCAGGGCAACACGCTTCTCCTAGCCTTCCAGGGAGCGCTCGAGGGTCTGCGCCGTGAACTGGGGCTAAGCCGCCGCGCTTTCGCGGAGCGGCTCGGAATCCCGCGATCGAGCTACTTCCATCTGATGACGGCCGCCGCCAATCCGAGCCTCGATTACATCGAGCTGATCGCCGAGCGCGCCGGCATCGAGCCGATCGCGTTTCTCGGAAGCGTCGCGGCCAGGCGGACGACGCAGAGCCGGGTTTCGCAAGGCCTGCGACCACTAAGTTGAGTCATTTTCAAAGAAAATTTGATCTGACAACGTCCAATATACTGGACTTCAGACACGGGGTGTGATGATGGATCAGGGTGTCTCAATTTGTGTGAAAACTCGGTCGCGATGCCGCCCGTCCGCAAGCCCCAATCCGTCGATCATTCGGTGCTGAACGAAATGCTCGCTGTTCGGCTTCAGCAGCTCGAACTCGAAAACGGCGGCATGGAGGCCTTTTGGCCAAAGACCGGATTGGCACGGGGCACCTACTATACGATGCTACGCGGAATCGGAAATCCAACGTTGCGGACGATCGAGAAGATCGCATCAAGCCTGAACATGAGCGCGCTCGAACTCCTGGGCTTCGAGGCGTCGGACGCGCGCCGCGCGCTCAAGAAGAGCGGCGTCGACTATGACGACCTGGTTTCGGCGATCGGAAAGAAGAACCGGGCTGATCGGGCCCTGGCGCGCCAGACGCGGTCGCGAAAACTGCCGTCCTGACTTTGAGTATCATCGGGGCGCAGAACGCGGCCCGGCCGGCAAGAAAGGGATGGGGAGGCTTTCGCCTCCCCGCTCCTGGCTCAGGCGGCCGCGCGGTCACTCGCCTGAGCGAGCCGGCCGAACTCGAGGGCGATGAGATCCACCGTGTAGACCCGCTGACCGTCGCGCTCGAAGCTATTCTGCCGCAGCCGTCCGCGCACATGGACCAGGTCACCCTTGCTGACGTGCTCCTTCACGTAGGTCTGAATCGACTTTGTGAAGATCGTGACTTCGTTCCAGTGCGCGTCGTCTTTCCACTCGTCCTTGTCCTTGAAGGGATAGTTGGCGCAGATGCTGACGCGGACGGTCTTGCCAACTTCCTTGATGGTCCCGACGCGACCGATGAGGGTGAATTCGGCGATGTTACGCATGGTCTCTCTCCATCTTGTGGGGCTGCGCCCCGTTGCGATGGCGATCCGTCATGGCCGGGAAGACGGCACAGAGCCGTAGCCCGCGAGACGCGGGCGAAGGGCAAGCGCAGCGCCGCTCCCCGGCAGGAGCCACGAATTTTGGCGCCGCAGGCGCATGCGCGAGGAATGCCGGTCGGGGTCCCCGCTCGCGGGGTGATCCGGCAGGGGAAATTCTTGGCTCCAGGGGTCGACGTGCCGGCGACGGCCATAGGTATTCCGCCATGCAACCGGGAGCCGCAGCCCAAACCGGAGAAGGCCGTGAGCGTCGCCCGTTCTCATCCGGCCAGACGGGCCCCGCGAGTTGGCAAGACGACTGCGATCATCCCCCCTGCCCCTCCCCCCAGGACGGACGAGAGCGACGTGCCGATGATGGACGCCACGATCGGAACTCGATTCCAGACCGCGGACCGCACCCGGCGCGACCGGTTTGCGCACTGGCGATGGCCGTCGACAAGCGCCGTTCGGTCCTGGATCACGCGGGATCTTGCGTCGAGATTCGGCCGGGATCCAAGCTCCGGAAATGACGCCGACAACGCCTGAGCCAGCGCGCCGCGGAGAGACGTCTTTTTCGTCCATCAGGCCGGTCGCTTTTCGTGAAGCCGCGAGTTGATCTGCGCCATCAGGATCGGCCCGAGCGAGAATTCACCGGCCTCGGCTTTTCGCGTCAGCCCACGCAAATATCCGCCCGCGGAACGGATCGCGGCTCCACGCTGCAGGATGCAGCCGACGACGATTGCCGCCTGGGTTTCGCCCATGACGGTTTGCGCCTCTTCCCATGCGCTGGGACTGATTCCGAGCATCGATCGCACCACCGACGCCGTCGCGAGAAAATCCCGCCAAGTCGAAATTCCGCCTTTGGCGTAATCGACGATGTCCGGGCAAGCGCTCAGCACCATCCCCAAAGGATAGGATCCTTCCGCAGGTCGCGATGGTTGAGGTTTTGGCTCCGCCCTCGCCGCCCTGCCTTCTCGAAGGCTAGGTTCAAGATCAATAAAGGGGTCTGTATTTGAATTCTGTATGTGGCGCTCAGAATGGGACTCATTGGCGCTTGGATTCTGAGATTTAATGTGCGCTTCCAAAAGATTGAGTACGTCGTCCGCGAGCCGCGAGAGTTCTTCGGCTATCGGCTCGAGTTCCTGTCTGGTCGCGGTACGCGGAATCCCATCGACGATCGAGCGGAAGGCGGCATGGACTTCCTGCCAGTCGGTCGGCCCCTGCCCTTCCCTGCGGGTCGGGACGCCTTCCTCGATCCCCGTGGCGATCATTTTCGCGATGTCGCGCCGGCATAGCGTGATCCGCTCGCGAACGAGTTTCAGCGCCCGCGCTTCCGCCTCGATCTCGGCCGCCAGGTTCTCGAACTCTTCTGATCGCACGACCAGCGGCGACAAATCGAACCCGAAGGCAAGCTCGATCTCGCCGGCCCTGCCCTTGCGCGCATAACGCTTGCCGTTGGGGCTATCTCGTCGAACGATCAAACCCGCGTCGACCAGCACGGCGAGGTGGCGTCGCAACGTCGACGCCGGCATGCCGTGAGCTCTCAGCGACAATTGGTGGTTCGACGGGAAGACGATGAGATCGTCCTCACCGGTCAGTGCGGTTTCGGGGTGAAACGTCAGGAGCGCATCCAATACGGAGAGCGAACGTTCCGAAACGCCAAGGCGCGGCCGTGCCGTGCAGATGGCGTGGAAGATCTTCCACTTGTGGACGATCTTCTCAGGCAGCCGCGCGGTTGCTACCATCTGGCTTGACACATGGGCAAGCGTCAGCGATCGCCGCCCAAAGGGCGTCGTTGGGGAATGTGATTGCATCTCTTTGCCTCAGTTAGGGCAAAGAAAATCCGCTCGCCGAAACGGCGATCAAATCGCGTGGAGACTCTTGACTGCGATTCGCGAAAGTGATTCTCTGTCAGTCGCCAAACTTGAAGAGAAGGCTTCCGGAACTCCGTTTCGGGGGCCTTTTTTCTTTTGCCGTGTTGCTCCTGGTTGGTGATTGACGATGAGGCGATCAGGCCTCGGTGGTCTCCTGGCGCTCGCTCGAATTGGAAAAGGCGTCGAACAAGTGCGGGAGCTGATCGACGAGGAAGTCCGCGAACGCTGCGGGCACCGCCTTATCGATGGAGAGTTTCAACTCGCGGTCGGCATGTTGGATCTGAGCGATTTTCTGCCCGTTGGTCGCGACGACCGCCGCTAAACGGCCAGCCTTGGACGCGTGTGTTGCGGTCGGTCTGCTCGCCGCGGAAAACGCGGCGAGAAACCGGGCATTCGAATCCTTGCTGGCGAAAGCCGGATCGGAGATTGCGGCCTTGGTCCGCTTCGCCGCTGCGGCATCCGCGAGCAGTTCCGATAGTGCGCGTTTCCGGACAAGTCGAACGCGCTCGCATTCGAGGCCTATCTGAAGTCGCATTCCGGGCGAGCGTTTTCGAAGAAGCGGCTTGTCCGGCCGTGTTGAGCCTCTCTCACCCCGCCGCCGCATTCAGTTGTTCCCGCAGCCGCACCAGTTTGCCATGCAGGTCGGCAAGCTCCGCGAGCGAGCAGCCTGTGGCGTCGAGGATCGCCGGCGGGATGATGGCCTTGGCCTTGTCTCGCAGCGCGGCGCCCTGCGCGGTCAGCGCGACCAGCACCTGTCGCTCATCCGCTGCCGAACGTGTGCGCTTCAGCAGATGCGCCGCCTCCATCCGCTTCAGCAGTGGCGTCAGGGTGCCCGAGTCGAGGTACAGCCGCTCGCCGATCTCCTTCACCGACAGCCCATCCCTTTCCCACAGCACCAGCATGACCAGATATTGCGGATAGGTCAGACCGAGACGGTCGAGCAGCGGCTTGTAGACGCGGTTGAAGGCGTGGGCCGTCGAATAGACCGCGAAGCAGAGCTGGTTGCCGAGCTGGAGCGGCACGTCGGCCGCGGATTTCTTTCGCATCGAGGTCACCACAGATCGATCCTGTCCGGCATCTTTGGCCCACGGTTCCCCTAGCGACAATGAGGGGCCAGCGCCGATCACGATTTTTCTACCGCACAATCGTATTGTGCACAATCTAATTGTATGCAATATGGCGTCATTGAATTCGTCATCAACCCGGAGACACCCCATGTCCGTGAACGTGCTCTACAAGACCAGCGCCAAGGCCACCGGCGGCCGCGATGGTGAGGCGGCCACTCTCGACGGCTCGCTGAGCGTCAAGCTCTCCACGCCGAAGGAGCTCGGCGGTGGCGGCGGCGCCGGCAACAATCCGGAGCAGCTGTTCGCAGCCGGCTACGCCGCCTGCTTCATCGGCGCCATGAAGTTCGTTGCGTCGCAAGGCGGCCCGAAGGTTCCGGCCGACGCCTCGGTGACGTCAACGGTCGGCATCGGCCCGCGTTCCGAAGGCGGCTTCGGCATCACCGTCGAGCTCGCGGTCGCGCTGCCCGGCCTTGCCAAGGCGGATGCCGAGGCGCTGGTCGAGAAGGCCCACCAAGTGTGCCCGTACTCGAACGCGACCCGCAACAATGTGGACGTGAAGCTCAGCGTCATCTGAGGCTGAATTCCACCCTGCGGCACAGCCGCTCTCGGACCTTCCGCATGGCAGCCCCCGTCTCTGGCGAGGGCTGCCATGGCCCGACGCGTTTGCACCTGCGCCTTGGCAGTGCTTAATGACCGCGAGTTCAATCCAACCTCGCGACATCCGATGACACCCCAATTTGCTCCCGGCGCCATGGCCGGACTGCGCGTGATCGATCTCACGCGTGTGCTCGGCGGCCCCTATTGCACGCAGATCCTGGCCGATCACGGCGCCGACGTGATCAAGGTCGAGCCGCCGGCCGGCGACGAGGTGCGCGACTGGGGCCCGCCCTTCCACGACGAGGACGCGGCGTATTTCGTCGGCATCAACCGCAACAAGCGTTCGATCGGCCTCGACCTCGCCTCGGACGGCGGCCGCGTGGTGCTTCTGAAGATGCTCGAGACCGCCGATGTGCTGATCGAGAACTTCAAGCCGGGCACGCTCGAGAAGTGGGGTATCGGCAGCGATGCGCTGCGCGAGAAATTTCCGAAACTCGTGCACTGCCGCATCTGCGGCTTCGGCGCCGACGGGCCGCGTGGCGGTAATCCGGGCTATGACGCCATCATCCAGGCGATGACCGGCATGATCGCCGCGACCGGCTCACCGGAGAGCGGCCCGATGCGCATCGGCGTGCCGCTGGTCGACATCACCACGGGGCTCTATGCCGCCATCGGCATCCTGATGGCGCTGTCGGAGCGGCAGCGCTCAGGGATCGGCCAGTTCCTCGAAGTGACGCTGTACGAGACCGGCCTTGCGATCATGCATCCGCACACCGCGAACTACTTCATGCACGGCAAGCCGCCGTCGCTGACCGGCAACGAGCATCCCAATTTGGTGCCCTACGCGATCTTCCCGACCAAGACCGATGACATCTTCATCGGCGTCGGCAATGACGGCACCTTCCGCAAGCTCGCACGCGAGATCGGACGTCCCGACCTCGGAACCGACCCGCGCTTCGCCCGCAACAGGGACCGCGTTGCCAACCGCGAAGCGCTGCGCGCCGAGCTTGCCGCGGTGTTCAGCCAATTCGAGGCCGAGCCGTTATGCGATCGGCTGCTCGCCGCCGGACTGCCGGCGGGTCCCGTACAGAAGATCGATCAGGCCCTGACCCATCCGCACACGCTCTACCGCGGCGATGTGATCGAGAAGGACTGGTACAAGGGCGTTGCATCGCCGATCCGGCTCGAACGCACCAAAGCGAGCCTCCGCACGACACCGCCGGCGTTCAGCCAGCACGCCCAGGAGGTCCTGGCCGAGTTCGGCTACACGCCGGACGAGATCGAGGCGCTGCTGGCTGAAGGAACCGTTTGCGCCGAACGCAAGCGCTGACCGCGACCACATCGGAGCGATCGCCGCGCCGCACCAGGACGCGGCGAGGACTCGCTAGATTTACCGCTCTTCAACGATGCACTTCGCACGGCTTTCCCATGCCGGATCAGCCGTCTATACATTCACATAACTGTCATCTGGCGCTGTTAACGGCCGCAAACGACGATGACGTTCATGGGAGGTATATTTTGATGTCACTTCGCCAATTCGCTGCTGCCGCCGTGGTCACGGCGACCTTTGGTTTCGCTGTTTCTCCCGCACACGCGGTGACTGAGATTCAGTGGTGGCACGCCATGACCGGCGGCAACAACGACATCGTCAACCGGCTCGCCGAGGAGTTCAACGCCTCCCAGAGCGACTACAAGGTCGTGCCGACCTTCAAGGGCGCCTATCCGGACACGCTGAATGCCGGCATCGCTGCGTTCCGCGCCGGCACCGCGCCGCACATCCTGCAGGTGTTCGAGGTCGGCACCGCGACGATGATGAGCGCCAAGGGCGCGATCAAGCCGGTCTATGAGCTCATGAAGGATGCCGGCGAGCCGTTCGATCCCAAGGCTTATCTGCCGGCGATCACCGGCTACTACTCGACGTCGAAGGGCGACATGCTGTCGTTCCCGTTCAACTCGTCCTCGATGGTGATGTGGATCAACAAGGATGAGCTGAAGAAGGCCGGCGTCGCCGAGATCCCGAAGACCTGGCCGGAGGTGTTCGACGCGGCCAAGAAGCTGAAGGCGGCCGGACACGACACCTGCGGCTTCTCCAACGCCTGGGCATCCTGGGCCAATATCGAGCAGTTCTCGGCCTGGCACAACGTGCCGATCGGCACCAAGGCCAACGGCCTCGACGGCTTCGACACGGTGCTCGAATTCAACACCCCGCTGCACGTCAAGCACCTGCAGAACCTCGTCGAGCTGCAGAAGGACAAGACCTACGATTATTCCGGTCGCGGCAGCGCCAGCGAGAGCCGCTTCGGCTCCGGTGAATGCGCGATCTTCCTGACCTCATCAGGCTACTACGCCACTGCCAAGAGCACCGCGAAGTTCGACTTCACCTCGGCACCGATGCCGTACTACCCGGATGCACCGGGCGCGCCGCAGAATTCGATCATCGGCGGCGCCTCGCTCTGGGTGATGGGCGGCAAGTCGGCCGACGAGTACAAGGGCGTGGCCAAGTTCTTCACCTTCCTGTCCGACACCAACCGCCAGGCCAAGCTGCACCAGGAGTCCGGTTATCTGCCGATCACCAAGGCGGCCTATGAGAAGACCAAGGCGGACGGCTTCTATGAGAAGAATCCGACCCTGCAGACGCCGCTGAAGGAGCTCACCAACAAGGAGCCGACCGAGAACTCGCGTGGCCTGCGCTTCGGCAACATGGTGCAGATGCGCGATGTCTGGGCCGAGGAGATCGAGGCGGCGCTGGCCGGCAAGAAGACCGCCAAGGACGCGCTCGATTCCGCTGTCGCCCGCGGCAATGCGATGTTGCGCACCTTCGAGAAAACGGCCAAGTAGAGCCGTCCTTGAGATGTCCCCTCCGCCCCCGGAGGGGACGTCTCGCCTCTCCCTCTCGCGGCGCACTGCATGGAAAAGTCGGTCGTCTTCAACGGCAAGCTCTTGCCCTATGTGCTGCTGGCGCCGCAGCTCGCGATCACGCTGATCTTCTTCTATTGGCCGGCCAGCCAGGCGATCTGGCAGTCCTTCCTGCGCGAGGACGCATTCGGCCTCAATTCCGAATTTGTCGGGCTCGAAAACTATCAGGCCCTGTTCGCTCAGCCGGAATATTACACCGCTATCGGCACCACCGTCGTGTTCTCGTCGCTGGTGACGGTGCTCTCGCTCGGCGTCGCGCTGCTGTTCGCCACGCAGGCCGACAAGAACCTCAAGGGCGCCTCGGCCTATAAGACGCTGATGATCTGGCCCTATGCGGTGGCGCCGGCGATTGCCGGCGTGTTGTGGTTCTTCATCTTCCATCCGACCCTGGGCACGTTGGCGCGCCCGCTGCGCGTCATGGGCTTCGACTGGAATCCGATGCTCAACGGCACCCATGCCATGGTGCTGGTGGTCATGGCCGCGGTCTGGAAGCAGGTCGCCTACAATTTCCTGTTCTTCCTCGCCGGCCTGCAGGCGATCCCGAAAAGCGTGATCGAGGCCGGCGCGATCGACGGCGCCGGTCCGCTGCGGCGGTTCTGGACCATCATCTTCCCGCTGCTGTCGCCGACCACCTTCTTTCTGCTCGTCGTCAACATCGTCTATGTGTTCTTCGAGACCTTCGGCATCATCGATGCCGTGACGTCGGGCGGTCCCGCCGGCACCACCACGACGATGGTCTACAAGGTGTTTGCCGATGGCAGGCTCGGCGGCGATCTCGGCGGCTCGGCTGCGCAATCGGTCGTCCTGATGGTGATCGTGATCGCGTTGACGGCGATCCAGTTCCGCTACGTCGAGCGCAAGGTGCAATACTGATGGTCGAGCATCGCCCGCTCCGAGATCTCGTCGCGTATCTGGTGCTCTCGCTCGGCGTCGTGATCTTCGCGTTTCCCGTCTACGTCGCCTTCGTCGCCTCGACCTATGACGCAGCGACCGTAGTCAGTGGCAATCTGCCGCTGGTGCCGGGCGGACGCATGCTGGAAAACTACTACCGCGCCGTGTTCGTCGGCGGCTCCCGCTTCATGAACCAGCCGGTCGGCGTGCTGCTCGTCAATTCCTTCATCACCGCCATCGGCATCGCGGTCGGCAAGATCATCATCTCGATCCTGTCGGCCTTTGCGATCGTCTATTTCCGGTTTCCATTCCGCAAGACGGCGTTCTGGATCATCTTCATCACCCTGATGCTGCCCGTCGAGGTCCGCATCTACCCGACCTACAAGGTCGTCGCCGATCTGCGCATGCTCGACACCTATGCCGGGCTGATCCTGCCCCTGATCGCTTCCGCGACCGGCACGCTGCTGTTCCGCCAGTTCTTCATGACGGTCCCGGATGAGCTGCTCGAGGCCTCCCGGATCGACGGCGCCGGCCCGCTGCGGTTCTTCTGGGACACGCTGCTGCCGCTGTCGATGACCACCGTGGCGGCTCTGTTCGTCATTCAGTTCATCTATGGCTGGAATCAGTATCTCTGGCCGCTGCTCATCACCACCAAGGATTCGATGCAGACCATCGTGATCGGCATCAAGAAGATGCTGACCACCACCGACGAGCTTGCCGAATGGCAGCTCGCAATGGCCACCGCCGTGCTGGCGATGCTGCCGCCGGTCGCTGTCGTGATCTTCATGCAGCGCCTGTTTGTCAAAGGCCTGGTGGAGACGGAAAAGTGAGCGGGGCGAATAGCGAATGGCGATTAGCAGATAGGGGCGTCCGCGCATGAAGATCCATTCGCCTTCCCCTATTCGCCACTCCCTCTTCGCTCTTCGCCAGCAATCGCTCGCTCGTCACGCATCACCGGTACCCGCCCATGGCTAACGTCACGCTCCGCAACGTCCGCAAGGTCTATCCCGGCGGGTTCGAGGCCATCAAAGGCATCGATATCGAGGTCGGCGACGGGCAGTTCTGCGTGCTGGTCGGTCCGTCGGGCTGCGGCAAATCCACGCTGCTGCGGATGGTCGCGGGGCTCGAGACGATCACCTCGGGAGAGATCGATATCGGCGGCCGCATCGTCAACGCGATCGAGCCGGCCGATCGCGACATCGCGATGGTGTTCCAGAACTACGCGCTGTATCCGCATATGAGCGTCTACAACAACATGGCCTATGGCCTGCGCAACCGCCGCGTGCCCGAAGCCGAGATCAAGACGCGCGTCGAGGACGCCGCGCGCATCCTCGAGCTCGGCACCATGCTTGAGCGCAAGCCGCGCCAGCTGTCCGGCGGCCAGCGCCAGCGGGTGGCGATGGGCCGCGCGATCGTGCGCAAGCCGAAGGTGTTCCTGTTCGACGAGCCACTCTCCAATCTCGACGCCAAGCTGCGCATCGCGATGCGGGTCGAAATCCGCAAGCTGCAGCGCCGTCTCAACACCACGGCGATCTACGTCACGCATGACCAGCTCGAGGCCATGACACTGGCCGACATCCTGGTGGTGATGAATGGCGGCAAGGTCGAGCAGATCGGCAATCCGCTGGAAATCTATCAGCGGCCGGCGACCACGTTCGTGGCGTCCTTCATCGGCGCACCGCCGATGAACCTGATGCCGATCGAGGGCGTGCGCGCGCAGCTGCACGGCGCCGACGCGGTTCCGGCCGAGGCCGGCCAGCTCGGCATTCGGCCGGAGGATTTCGAGCTTGCCGATACGGTTCCGGCCGGCGGGATCGGCCTCGACCTCAGGGTCGACGCGATCGAGCATGTCGGGGCGGAGACCTATGTTTACGGCGCCCGGCAGGGTTCCGACAGCCAGGACAGCCTCATTGCGGCCGCCAACGACGTCATCGTGCGGCTACCGGGCACCGCGGCGCCGGACATCGGCGCCCGGATCCGGGCCGTCGCGCCGCGCGGCAAGCTGCATCTGTTCTCGGTTGACGGCCGGCAACGGCTGCCGATTTAACCCCTTCCACAGACAGGCCGTTTGCGACTTTGGAGGTGCTTGAACGCGCCTGGCATCATGACCATATTGCTGCTCAAGGGGTGCCGTCAGGGCCCTGAAACGTCAAAGTCGCTTCGAGAGGACTTTGTAAACCATGTCTCGTGTTCCTTCGCTCTCCAGTCCGTTCCTGCTGGGCTTCGACGAGATCGAGCGCGTGCTCGACCGCGTGGTCAAAGGTGCCGACGGCTATCCGCCCTACAACATAGAGCGGTTCGAGCGCACCAATGGCCAGCCCGAGCGTCTTCGGATCACGCTGGCGGTGGCGGGTTTCACCCGTGACCAACTCGATGTCACCATTGAGGAAAACCAGCTCGTCATCCGTGGCCGCCAGCAGGACGACAAGTCCCGGCAATACATTCATCGCGGCATCGCCGCGCGCCACTTCCAGCGCACCTTCGTGCTGGCGGAGGGAATGCATGTGCTCGGGGCGGATCTGAAGAACGGGCTGTTGTCGGTCGATCTGGCCAGGCCAGAACCTGAGCGGATCGTTAAGACAATCGCTATCAATGAACACGAATAATGGTGTGATGGAACGAGTAGCGGACTCGACCGCTTGAGTCTCAGAAGGAGTCGAGACCATGAACGAAGTGAATGTTGCGTCTGATTCCCGCGTCTCCCCGGAGGCGCTGGCCACCTTGGGTGAAGGTCACATCGCCTATGTGAAGCAGATCCGCTCCGAAGACGTGCCGGGCCTGTTTCCGCAAGCGCCGCGTATTGCGCCGGGACTGAAGCTGTTCGCCTTGCATGCCGCCGATGGCACGCCGATCATGCTCACCGACAGCCGCGAAGCCGCGATCGCCAATGCGTGGAGCCATGAGCTTCAGGCCGTGAGCGTGCACTAAGCGGGGCGCAGTCCTCGCCGCCGGCGACGGCATCTTGTGAGACCCATGCGGCTGATGCACTGATATGAGGGCGGTCCCCTGACCAGGGGACGGCCCTTTTTTATCGTCAGGACGGTCGCCACGCATGAGCTCGTCGATCACCGCGTTGAGCGCGACGGAGTTGCGGGTCGACGACAAGCTCGCGGCCGCCCTGCTCGCTCTGAACAATGCCCACGCGTCTGAACTGTCGTGGCTCGCGCCCGAAGCGCTGCTGCATCTGGTCGAGCAGGCGTGGCGCGCCTGGCGGATCGGCGCGGCGGATGCGCTGCTGATCGCGCTGGACCAGGACGCTGTCTATGACAGTCCGAACTATCGATGGTTTCGCGCCGGCTATGATCGCTTCGTCTATGTCGATCGCATCGTGGTCGCGCCGTCCGCCCGCGGCCGCGGTCTGGCGCGCCGGCTCTATGACGAGCTGATTCGGACGGCGACGGAAGCCGGGCACGACCGCGTCGTGTGTGAGGTCAACCTCGACCCGCCCAATCCGCAATCGGACGCGTTCCACGCCGCACTTGGCTTTCAGCCGTTGGCGACAGCGCGCATCCATGGCGGCACGAAGACGGTGCGCTACATGGCGAGATCATTGCGATAGCCAGCGACAGACGAAGCCGCTGCGGAAAGGATTTTCGAGAAATTCATTTCCGTCGATGTCCGGAGCGGTTGATTTCACAACCAGAAACAATCCGGACAAATATGTCCAATCCTTAAGTTGTCCCCGTTGCAGCACGCGGTAGTCCGATGTGTGACGAGCATGTGTAGGGATGGCAAATGCATGGATCACGGCTTGATGCAGGCGTCTTTCGCGAGCTTGCACGCGGGACCATACCCAACCGGCACGTATTTCTGGACAGTCCTCAGCCGGGGCCGAGCCCTTACTACGTCATCTGCAACAGCGTGCCGAAAGCGGGGACCTACCTGCTGGTTGAACTTGTCCGAGCGCTGGGCGGTCATGTCGACCTCGGCTATCACACCTACACGTCATCGATCAGCAAGCTCAATCCCGACGGTTCTTTGGACTACGGGCGCGCGCTTCCGGCCCCGCTCTGGGCGTCGGCCCTGCGCTCCGGTTACTTCTGCGCCTCGCACACCGAGTACTGTCCGTATCTCGAGCAATATCTTCTGGGCAGACCGGAACACAAGATGCTGTTCATCGTCCGCGACCCCCGCGACATCGTCGTGAGCTGGGTCGACTTCGTCTACCACTCGGCGTCGTACCCGAAGATGCGGAAGTGGAACGCCTATCTGCGGGCGGCCGGATCGGTCGCTCACCCCGATGACGCCTCCCGCATCACATCGACCCTTCTCTCTTTGCCCCGATCGGGCATCAAGAACTTCATGAGCTGGCTGGACTCGCCGGCCTGCCTGACCGTGCGCTTCGAAGAGCTCTATTCAGAACTCGCGGCCGACGATGCAGCACGGTCATCGTTTCCTGTCCTGCATCGCATCTGCGACTATCTTGGACTGCCACGCAGGACAGCCGCGGAGCTCGATGTGCTTGGCCGCGGTCTGACGTCGTCAGGACGCGGCCGGAAGATCGGCATCTACAAGGAGCGGATGCTGCCGCAGCATTTCGACCTGCTCCGAAGCGAGGCATTCCAGGAGCTTGTCGTCGAATTCGGCTACGAGCCGACGCCGCTGCCCATACCCGCGCGGACGAACGGGTTTGGCGCCGCGCGGAGGCTCGCCAGCAGGCTTTCCCGATCGTTACAGGGCGGGGTGATACGACGTCAGGCTGCGGAGGCCGGCGGCAGTGCCAGCACCGAATACAGCGCCTGAGCATCCCGTGAGGCGCGGAGCTTCTTGGCGACGTCCTGGTCGCGGAGCAGTCGGGCGATGCGGGCCAGCGCCTTCAGATGATCGGCCCCCGCGCCTTCCGGCGCGAGCAGCAGGAACACGAGGTCGACCGGCTGGCCGTCCATGGCTTCGAAATCGATCGGCCGTTCCAGCCGGGCAAACAGCCCGAACAGCTTGTCCAGCTTCGGCAGCTTGCCGTGGGGGATTGCCACGCCGTAGCCGACGGCCGTGGTGCCGAGCTTCTCGCGCTGCAGCAGGACTTCGAACACGGCACGCTCGTTCTGCCCGGTCAATGCGGCGGCCCGAGCCGCCAGCTCCTGCAGCGCCTGCTTCTTACTGATGACCTTCAAAGCCGGCAGGATCGCCTCGGGTGCGACCAGATCGGTAATCGGCATAGGGCGTTCCGAGGTGATTGAACCGTCAGTGTGCGAAATAGGTCGGGACAGACCGGCGTCAAGAAGCTGAGGCGGCAGGCGGGGTTAACCCCGTGTCCGATGCGAGGCGCTTCTACCCCAACGCAACGGCGGTGCCAACTCCCGCAAGCATGTTCCGGCAGCCTATCCTTAAGATCGCCGGAGCATGGCGGCCTGAAGGCGCGAACGCCCCAAACCGCTCATCGCACCTCTTCATCACCGTGGCGTGACGTCGCGACCTCTTCGGCAAACGTTTGATCAACAACCGATTTTGCGGTTGCAGCGCCGCCCGGCCTGTCCCGTCAAATTACGGCTTCACGGCCGGCGGATCGACCCAGCCGATATTGCCGTCGGCGCGGCGGTAGATGATGTTGACCCGGCCGCTGGAGCCATGCTGGAACACCATGCAGGGTGCGCCGGACAGATCCAGCTCCAGAACCGCTTCGGACACCGACAGCCGCTTCAACGCGGTGGTGTTCTCGGCGATGATGACCGGATTGTAGCCCGTGATCTCCTCGTCGCCCTCCGCCGGCGCCTCGATCACATAGCTCGGCGCATCCAGCACGGCGCCGTCGAGACCGGCCAGCGCGGCATTGGCCGCATGCGATTTGCGCGCCGACCGGTCCTTGAGCCGGCTCTTATAGCGGCGGAGCCGCTTCTCGATCATCAAGAGCGCCTGATCAGCGCTGGCATAGGCGTCCGGCGCGTTCGATTCGGCCTCGAGGGTGATCCCCGAATCAAGGTGCAGCGCGCAATCGGTCTTGAAGCCGAAGCCGTCCTTGGAGAGCGTGACGTGGCCGGAATAGTTGCCATCGAAATACTTGCGGAGCACCTCGTCGGTGCGCTCGCTCACGCGGCCGCGCAGCGCTTCGCTGACGCTGATGCTCTTTCCGGAAATCCGCAGGGTCATGTGTCGCCTCGATTCATGTGAACCGAATATGACACTAAGCCTATTTGGTTAAGGCGCAATCTTGCGCAGTGGTCAAACTGACGCGGTATCCCGGGTGCGGTCGGCGCCGGCTGGTCCCGACAGCGCGTGCGCCAGCATGCTCTGCTTGTCGCGGCGGCGTTGCACCGAGGATGGGATCCGCATCGCCTCCCGGTATTTTGCGACCGTGCGGCGCGCAATATCGATGCCGGCCGCGCGCAGCTTCTCGACGATCGTATCGTCGGAAAGGATTGCGGAGGGATCTTCCGCATCGATCAGTTGCTTGATGTGGTGGCGCACCGCTTCCGCCGAATGCGCCTCGCCGCCATCGGCCGATGCGATTGAGGCGGTGAAGAAATATTTCAGCTCGAAAGTGCCGCGATTGGTCGCCATGTATTTATTGGCGGTGACGCGTGACACCGTCGATTCGTGCATCTGGATCGCATCCGCAACGGCCTTGAGGTTCAAGGGCCGCAGATGCGCGACACCATGGGTGAAGAAGCCGTCCTGCTGGCGCACGATCTCGGTCGCCACTTTCAGGATGGTGCGTGCGCGCTGGTCGAGCGCGCGCACCAGCCAGGTTGCGTTCTGCAGGCAATCGGTGAAGTAGGACTTGTCGCCGTCCTTGCGGATCGTCTTCGACAGCTCGGAGTAATAGACCTGATTCACCAGGACGCGCGGCAGCGTGTCGCTGTTGAGCTCGACCAGCCAGCCGCCGTCCGGACCGGGACGCACATAGACATCGGGCACCATGGTCTGGGTGCGGGTCGTGCCGAACTTCAGGCCCGGCTTGGGATCGAGCCTGCGGATCTCGCCGATCATATCGACGAGATCCTCGTCATCGACGCCGCACAATTTGCGCAGGCTGGCAAAGTCGCGCTTGGCGAGGATATCAAGATGCTCGACGAGAGCCTGCATCGCCGGGTCATAGCGGTCGAGCTCGCGCAGCTGGATCGCCAGGCACTCGCTCAAATTGCGCGCGCAGATGCCGGGCGGATCGAACGTCTGCAGCACGCCCAGCACGGCATCGACATCGGCCTGTTCGGCGCCGAGCCGATCGGCAGCCTGGCCGAGATCGGCCGGCAGATAGCCGGCCTCGTCGACGAGATCGATGAGATATTGACCGATCATGCGATCGGCGGGCGCGGTGAAGGCCACCGCGGCCTGTTCGGCGAGATGATCCGACAAAGTGGTCTCGGCCGCGACAAAGGCTTCGAGATTGTAGTCCTCGTCGCCGGAGGCGCCGCCGCCCCATTCGGTGTAGGTGGTGGGCGCAGCGTCCTGGGCGTTGCGCGCGGCCGTCTCCGCCGGCTCCTCGGAGAAGACGTTGTCGAGCCCGGTGTCGAGGGTTTGTTCGATCTCCGTACGGGTGCCGAGATCGCGGCTCATCCAGTCTTCCGGGGCGCCGTCGAAGCTCTCACCGGCGGCGCCGCCGCCATCGCCGAAATCCTCACCACCGGCCTCGCCGGCATCCGAGAACTCGGAGCGCTCGGACATCTGCTGCTCACCGGCGACCGGCGCTTCCGGACCGTCATTGGCACGCTCCAGCAGCGGATTGCGCTCAAGCTCCTCTTCAACGAACGTGGAGAGGTCGAGATTGGACAGCTGTAGCAGCTTGATCGCCTGCATCAGCTGCGGCGTCATCACCAGCGACTGCGACTGGCGGAATTCTAATCTCTGCGTCAACGCCATGGGAGCAAGAACATTCCCTTACTGGTCCAATTCTTGCTTATCCTAATCTGCGCGCGATGTACACGTCTTGACGAATAAGAAAAACGGAGTATGCGCGGCCAGAAGATGAGATTACCGGTCGCCGGGGAGCCTTCAGGAAACAGCGTTAATCACAGCGTTTCCCGCGCCTGTCACACCCGCGACAATACCGACGAACATCGCGTCCGTAATCCTACAGCCGGAATTCCTCGCCGAGATAGAGCCTGCGCACGTCGGGATCGGCGACGATCTCCTCGGGGCTGCCCTCGGTGAGAATCTGTCCAGCATAGACGATATAGGCGCGGTCGGTGAGGCCGAGCGTCTCGCGGACATTATGGTCGGTGATCAGGACGCCGATGCCGCGATTGGTGAGATGGCGCACCAGCTGCTGAATATCGCCGACCGCAATCGGATCGATGCCGGCGAACGGCTCGTCGAGCAGCATGTAGTTCGGACGCGTCGCCAGCGCGCGCGCGATCTCGACGCGGCGACGCTCGCCGCCGGACAGCGCGATCGACGGCGATTTGCGCAGCCGCGTGATGGTGAACTCCTCGAGCAGCGCATCGAGCTCGCGCTCGCGCTTCTTGCGTGACGGCTCGACCACTTCGAGCACGGCACGGATGTTCTGCTCGACGGTGAGGCCGCGGAAGATCGAGGCCTCCTGTGGCAGATAGCCGATGCCGAGCCGCGCGCGCTGATACATCGGCAGCCGCGTGACGTCATGGCCGTCGAGCTCGATGGCGCCGCGATCGGCCTTGATCAGGCCGGTGATCATGTAGAACACTGTGGTCTTGCCGGCGCCGTTCGGCCCGAGCAGGCCGACCGCCTCGCCGCGCCGGACGTAGATCGACACGCCGCGCACGACCTGACGGCTGCCGAAGCTCTTCTCGATCGAATGCACGGCAAGGAATCCGGGACGGCGCAACAGCTGCGGGCCGCCGCTGCCATTGCTGCGCGGCTTGGCCGGCATCGGCTGCGAGGCCGGTCGCTTGCGCTGGATCTGCTCGGTGTTCTGCGGCGAGCGCGGATTGATCCGCGGCGTCGCTTCGTCGCGCACGGAATCGGCCAGCGCCGCGAGCGGATCATCGCCGTAGGAATTGCCAAAGGGATCGTTCATCGCGGTGATGTCGTCGCGCCGACGCGCCGAGCCCTGCGGGCTGCGCTTGGCGGGACGCCGACGAAACATGCCGATTAGATCCACCATCCCTGCTTCGCTTACGCCCTTCGACGCGCCGCTCATCATCGACCGCAGCACTGGTCCGGCCGCACCAGCCTGTCAGGACGAGCAAAGCCCAGCGTTAGATAGAGGCAGCCGCAGCTAGGTTCAACTGCAGCCGGCAATCTTTCGGTAACTATTTGAGGTCACTTCGTTTTGGTGCTGCCCAGCGACAGTGGCGCGCCGCCGCTGGGGGCAGCGCCGCCGGATGATCCGCAACCGCCCGAACCCGAGGAGGCCTGCGGCAGCAGCGCCTGGACCCGGCCGCTGTCGGATTCCACCCGCGACACGCCGGTCGTCATATCGACCATCAGCCGATCACCGCGCAGCACGTTCTTACACTGGGTCAGCACAACGTTGCCTTGCATCGTGATCTGGTTGGTCTTGGTGTCGAACACCGCGGTCTCGCCGGTGACGACCTGCTCCTTCTGGGTCACGGTCACGCCGCCGCGCGCCTCCAGCCGCCGAATCGACGAGCTCCCGTCCGGCCCCGGCGCCGCCGCCTGCATGGTCTTGGCCGGCTTCGCACCGCCCTGGGCGCCGCCATCATAGAACACGACCAGCGATTTGGAGGTCATAGTGGTGTCGCCCTGCACGACCTTCACATTGCCGGAGAACGTCGCCTCTTTCTTCTTGTCGCGCATTTCCAGCGAGGCCGCCTCGATCTGGATCGGCTGATCACGGTTTTGCGAGAATCCCTGCAGGGCGTTCGGCACCCCGGTGGCCGCCGTCTGCGCCTGCACCGCCCCGGCGCACGCGACCATCGCCAGCGCAACGAGGCCGGCACCGCGGATCGCGGCGGAAATGAAACGACACGTCGTCATGCGGTCACTTTGCGTTACGGGCCGGACGGCCAGGATCGCTGCTCGCGGTCGCGGCCGGAGCGGCGTTGATGTTGTCGAGGTTCATCACGACATTGCCTTCGAAACGCACCACCTCGCCATTGTCGGTGATGCGCAGCCGGTCAGCCGACAAGGTGCCGTTGGTGAGCTTGACGTCGACGCGTTCGTCCGAGCTCACCGTGCCCTTGGCCATGTCGACGAACGCGCGGCTCAAACGCGCCTCGTAGCCGCTCGATGTCGTCAGCAGGATGTCCTTTTTCAGATCGAGCTGCTGCTGTTTGGTATCGAACACGCCGGTCTTTGCGTTCAGCGTCACGGTCGACTGATCCTCCATCAGCACCTTGGCGCGGAGGATGTTGAGCTCGACATGATCGGGATCGGTGAGGTCCTGCACGGCACTCTTGGCGACGAGATCATAGGGCCGCTGGTCCGGCGTGAAGCCGGTGAGATGCGGCGTCTCCATCGTGATCTTGCGGCCGGAGATGACGAGATTGCCGGTGAGGTTCTTGGTGTTGATCTCCATGTGGAACGGATTGAACAGCGCAACGCCGATGACGACCGCCATCGCCAGACCCACGGCCGCCGGCACCGCCACGCGCAACACCCGCACGAAGCGGCTGTGGCGCGCCGCCACCGCGAAGCGCGCCTGAAGGCTGGGATCGTAAGCGGGGTTGTGGACCGAGTTCACCGGGACTCCGAAACACACGGGACGCGCGCGAAACAGCGATCATCCTACCATGGGCACCGGGTGCATTGCAGCCCGGAACTGGCGCGAAATCGCGACGCAGCAGAGGCTCGGGATCATTAAGAGAGATTAATGGTCATGAACGGCTCGGGACCCGGGTGGCCGTCACGAATGCGCGAAGATGTCCTCGGCCTCGAATCCGCCCAGATCGAGCGTTGCCCGATGCGGCAGGAACGCGAAACAGGCCTGCGCCAGCCCCAGCCGGCCCTCGCGGGCCAACATGACATCCAGCTTCTCGCGCAAAGCGTGCAGATGCAGCACGTCCGACGCGGCATAAGCGAGCTGCGGTTCGCTCAGATTGTCGGCGCCCCAATCGCTCGACTGCTGCTGCTTGGAGAGATCGACATTGAGCAGCTCGCGCACGAGATCCTTCAGGCCGTGACGGTCGGTATAGGTGCGCGCCAGCCGCGAGGCGATCTTGGTGCAGTAGACCGGCTGCGGCATGACGCCGAACGTATGGAACAGCGTCGCGACGTCGAACCGCGCGAAGTGGAAGATTTTTGTGATGGCGGGATTGGCGAGCAGCGCCTTGAGGTTCGGCGCGTCGGTGTGCCCCTTCGGGATCTGCACCACATCGGCCGAACCGTCGCCGGGCGACAACTGCACCACGCAGAGCCGGTCGCGGTGCGGATTGAGCCCCATGGTTTCGGTGTCGATCGCAACCGACGAGGTGTAGCGGGACAGATCAGGCAGGTCGCCGCGGTGCAGGCGTACGGTCATGGGTGTCAAAACCTCGGTCGGGTCGGTATCGGACGGGTCGGACAGGCCCGACGCCGCAAGACGCGCTCGGGAACCGGCGTAGCCCGGCGCTGGTAACCATCCGGCAAACGCGCAAAGCGAATGCGGGGATCCAGCGAGGGAATGCCAGCCTCGCCGCCCGGATGCAAGGGCCGGGCTCGGGCTGGCAGCGTACCGGGGGGAGAGCCCGGCCGGCGGGCCGCTCGGGATCCTGTCCGACAGGCAGCATGCCTTGGCAGCCATGTAGGCCGGAAGGACTTGTGCGAGCGCAGGGGGGCCCATGGGTCAGCCATGCGGTGAGCCCGACAACCAGCACCGCGCACCCTGCCCCCGACCCAAGTCACGGCGACACCAACCGCGCCTTGATGCCCGCCACAACTCATGATTGCTTCAAACGGCACCGTCCGGAGAGAAGCTTGTGACAGTAGGCCAGGAATTGTGAAGAGAGAGCCTCTTGTGAAATGAGAGCCTCGCGCTGCGCACGCAGTCCGCGTTGCCGACAAGCTTGCTGGCGCAAATGCGCCGGCCAAGCCGGCTCGTTTGTTGCCTCGCGCCCCACCCCGCCGATCGATGCAAGTCTTGCATTGATCGATGCCGCATTTGGCTTGGACAGAGATTGCCACTCGCCCTAGGGACCATATTGGTGCTTGACTTCATTGGTGCTTGACTTCGCATGTGAAGCGAAGCGGCCCAAGGCGGCCCGCAGCATCTGCCCAACAACGACATAATCAACCCAGGAGGAAGCCCAGATGAAGGCACTTACAGGTATCATCGCAGCCGCCGTGCTGGCGGTTTCGGCGCCGCTGGCGACCGCGCGCGATTTCCGCTCCGCCGACGTGCACCCCGCCGATTATCCGACCGTCGAAGCCGTGAAGTTCATGGGCAAGCAGCTGGCTGCTGCGAGCGGCGGCAAGCTCGGCGTCAAGGTGTTTCCGAACGGCGCCCTCGGCTCCGAGAAGGACACGATCGAGCAGCTCAAGATCGGCGCGCTCGACATGATGCGCATCAACTCCTCGCCGCTGAACAACTTCGTCCCGGAGACCGTTGCGCTGTGCCTGCCCTTCGTGTTCCGCGACACGCAGCACATGCGCAACGTGCTGGACGGCCCGATCGGCGACGAGATCCTGGCCGCGATGGAGCCCGCCGGCCTGGTCGGCCTCGCTTATTATGACAGCGGCGCGCGCTCGATCTACACCGTCAAGGCGCCGGTCAAGTCGCTCGCCGACCTCAAGGGCCTGAAGATCCGCGTCCAGCAGTCCGACCTCTGGGTCGGCATGATCCAGAGCCTCGGCGCCAACCCGACCCCGATGCCCTATGGCGAGGTCTACACCGCGCTCAAGACCGGCCTGGTCGACGCCGCCGAGAACAACTGGCCGTCCTACGAATCCTCGCGCCATTTCGAGGCCGCCAAGTTCTACAACATCACCGAGCACTCGCTGGCGCCCGAGGTCCTCGTGATGTCCAAGAAGGTCTGGGACACGCTGAGCAAGGAGGACCAGGCGCTGGTCCGCAAGGCGGCCAAGGACTCGGTGCCGGTCATGCGCAAGCTCTGGGACGAGCGCGAGCAGGCCTCCCGCAAGGCCGTCGAGGCCGCCGGGGTCCAGGTCGTGACGGTCGCCAACAAGCAGGAATTCGTCGACGCGATGAAGCCGGTCTACCAGAAGTTCGCGGGCGACGAGAAGCTCTCGAGCCTCGTCAAGCGCATCCAGGACACGAAGTAACGGACACGAAGTCACAGTCGCGAAGTAAAAGTAACAATCACCAAGCAAGAGTAGCCGGCCCCGGCGTCGCCACGCGGCGACGCCGGACGCAGGCGGGGGAGAGGGACGGGAATGACAGACCCACACGTCGCAGACCACGAGTCGCCGGAGGGGCGCCCGTCGCGCGGCCCGCTGACGCGGATCAACGCCATCATCGCGCGCTTGGGCATGTATCTGTCCGTCGCCGGATTGCTCGTCATCGTCACCATCGTGTTCTACCAGGTGTTCGGACGCTACGTGCTCAACTCCAGCCCGACCTGGACCGAGAACCTGGCGCTGGTCCTGATCCTCTATGTCACCCTGATCGGCGCCGCCGTCGGCGTCCGCGACGCCGGCCATATCGGCATGGACAGCCTCCTGGTGATGCTGCCGGACAGCACGCGCGAGAAGATCGAGCTGGTGATCCATGTGCTGGTCGCCTTGTTCGGACTCGCCATGGCCTACAATGGCTGGATCCTCGGTGCCTCGGTCGGCACGGTGAAGATCCCCAATCTCGGCCTGCCCGAAGTCATCCGCTACGTGCCGCTGGTCGCCTCCGGCGTCCTGATCGTCTCCTTCTCGATCGAGCACATCATTGCTCTCCTGCGCGGTGAAGAGGTCATCCCGTCATGGAACTGATCATTCTCGGCGCCACCTTCTTCGGCTTCCTGGTTCTCGGCGTCCCCGTCGCCTTCGCCATCGGCCTCTCGGCCATCTGCACCATTCTGTATGAAGGCCTGCCGGTGGCGGTGATCTTCCAGCAGATGATGTCGGGGATGAACATCTTCTCGTTCCTGGCCATCCCGTTCTTCGTCTTCAGCGGCGAGCTGATGCTGCATGGCGGCGTTGCCGACAAGATCGTGCAGCTCGCCAAGAACCTCGTCGGCCACATCCGCGGCGGCTTGGGCATGTCGAACGTCGTCGCCTGCACGCTGTTCGGCGGTGTCTCAGGCTCTCCGGTCGCCGACGTCTCCGCAATGGGCGCGGTGATGATCCCGATGATGAAGAAGGAAGGGTTCGACACCGACTACGCCGTCAACGTCACCACCCACGCCTCGCTGGTCGGTGCGCTGATGCCGACCAGTCACAACATGATCATCTATGCGCTCGCCGCCGGCGGCAAGGTGTCGATCGGCGCGCTGATCGCCGCGGGTCTCCTGCCGGCGCTGGTGCTGATGGTCTGCATGCTGGTCGCCGCCTATGCAGTCGCCGTGAAGCGCGGCTATCCCGCGGGCAAATTTCCCGGCTGGGCGGAGGTCTTCCGCTCGTTCGCAGCGGCGCTGCCGGGCCTCTTGATCGTCGGCATCATCCTGGCGGGCATCCTCTCCGGCGTCTTCACGGCCACCGAATCCGCAGCCGTCGCGGTCACCTATACGATCCTGCTGACGTTCTTCATCTACCGCACCATGACGCTGCAGAACTTCCTGCGCGCCGCCGCCAAGGCGGTCAAGACGACCGGCGTGGTGCTGCTCCTGATCGGCGTCTCGACGATGTTCCAGTACCTGATGGGACTCTACGAGGTGGCCGATTTCGCCGGCGACCTGATGAGCAAGGTTTCGACGCAGCCCTGGATCATCTTCCTGCTCATCAACGTCATCCTGTTCCTGCTCGGCACCTTCATGGACATGGCGGCCACCATCCTGATCTGCACGCCGATCTTCCTGCCGATCGCGATGAAGGCCGGCATGGACCCGGTGCAGTTCGGCATGCTGATGCTGATCAACTGTGCGCTGGGCCTCAACACCCCGCCGGTCGGCACCACGCAGTTCGTCGGCTGTGCCATCGGCGGCATCTCGGTCGGCGCCGTCATGCGCACCATCCTGCCGTTCTACGCCGCACTGATCGCAGCGCTAATGTTCGTGACCTACGTCCCTGCCTTCTCGCTGTGGCTGCCGCGCCTCCTGATGGGCTACAAGGGATAGTTGGAACGCGTTCGCCGGCCTTGGTCGCGAGCCTTGGCCGGCGAATGCACCTGCGCTTTGGCTGGGATGAAACAGCTGAGTTCGCCGAAGCCAGCAGCGGTCCGGTACGACGCTGGCGCTGTTGTGGAGCTGGTGGGCGGTGTTTCGGCGGTCTGGAACCTCCATCAGCGCCAACTCCCAAGCCAGTTCGTAGACCGCAGCTTTCCATGAACGTCACCTCGAACTGTCCTCATCGAGGGATGATCCGGCCGGACATCGACAAGCAGCCCGCCTTTGGTCTCCGGGCGGCTCATCAAGGTGGATTGACAGGCGCGCTGGCCATCCTCGCACCGGACGCCGAGCAGCAAGGAAGCCAGGACCGGTGACCGTCGCCGTCTCGCGACTCCTGGCGCAGAGAATCGAGCTCAACGATGTATTGTCTGCCTTCTTGAATGAAGGACAGCAGCGGTCACCAGCCGTCATCCGCGGCGCTCGCATGCGCTCAGAGAGCTGATCGGGCGGAGAGCTCCGGATGCACGAGCGCAGGCCGCTGGAAATCGAGAGACGGCATGAATCTCTCGCAGGATCTCAGGCAGACCATGAGCCTCGCCACCGTCATGGCTTCGTCGCTTCCCCCCACGCAATGACCGGTGGTGTCGGCGTGCTCTCAGCCGACCGCACAAGGTCCGGGGCACGATGTCTGCCCGCTATGCGGATCCACGTCTGCCTTTGGCGAGCGGATCCCGGGCTCGTGCTGCGCACCCCCGGGGGATGACGACGAAGATCTTGGGCGAGCCGGGCTCAAGCGACCGGCCCCCCGCCTCAGAACGACGTGCCGCCGCCGAACCTGAACTCCTGGACGACGTCGTATTTGCCCTTGGACAGCGGCACCGCGTAGTCGAAGCGCAGCGGGCCGAACGGGGAGGCCCAGATCAGGCCGACGCCGACCGAGGAGCGGACGACCTTGCTGTCGTCGTACTGCATCGCGCATTTGCAGGCGGCGGTGTTGACCTCGCCGGTGGCGGCCCAGGAGGTCGGGCCCTGATAGCCCCACAGCGAACCGGCATCGGCATAGACGGAGCCCTTCAGGCCGACTTCCTTGGGCAGGAACCAGAACGGCATCTGCAGCTCGGCCGAGGCGCCCCAATATTTGGTGCCGCCGAGCGCGTCGCCGGTCGCGCCGAGGCTGCGATAGGTGATGTCGCGCGGACCGATGCCGTTGGAGGCGAAGCCGCGGACCAGCGTCGGGCCCATCTGATAATGGTCGAGCATGCGCAGGTCCTTGTCGCCGATCTTGTTCAGGACGCCGCCCTGCAGATGGATGACGCTGACGATGTCGGAGACCAAGGGCGTGAAATATTTCGCGTCGACGGCCGACTTCAGATAGCTGACATTGCCGCCGACACCGGCGAAATCCTGGCGCCAGTCGATCAGGAGACCGTCGGTCGGGTTCTTGGTGTTGTCGAGCGTGTTGTAGGTCAGCGTGTAGCCGAGCGCCGAGGTCAGCGCCGCGCCGTCGTTCAGCTCCTTGCGCACCGCCAGGCTCGATTCGCCGTCGCCGTAGCAGCCATAGCCATAGACGCCCGAACTGGTCGAATTGGTCGGGTCGACGCCGCCGAGCACGCTCTGGATATAGGCCGGAGTCGGATTGAAGGCGAGCAGGCCGTTGGCGGAGTTGTTGTTACAGTTCGCCAGATAGGACGGCAGCGTGATCTCCTGCCGGTACAGCGAATAGCGCAGCTGCAGCGACGTGTCCTCGCGCAGCTGGAAGCCGAGTCGCGGGCTGAAGCCGACCGTCCTCGTGCCGTAGCTGGTGTAGCTGTTGGCGAGCTGCTGACGGTAGGAAATATCTAGGCCGAGCGCGACGCGGTAGTCCAGCAGGTAGGGCTCCACAAAGGACAGCGCCACGCCGCGGGTATATTGCCCATAGCTCACGGAGGCTTTGGCATAGAGGCCGCGGCCGAGGAAGTTGCGCTCGGAGATCGACACCTCGGCGAGCGCGCCGTCGGTGGTCGAATAGCCGCCGGAGATCGAGAAGTCGCCGGTCGACTTCTCCTCCAGGCCGACCACCAGGATCACGCGGTCGCTCGAGGAGCCGGGCTCGGTGGTGATCTTCACGTCCTTGAAGAAGTCCAGGTTCTTCAACCGTCGCTCGGCCCGATCGACCAGCGCGCGGTTGTAGGCGTCGCCCTCCGAAATGTCGAACTCGCGCCGGATCACATAATCCCGCGTGCGCGTGTTGCCGCGGATGGTGATGCGCTCGATATAGGTGCGCGGCCCTTCGTCGACCTGGAACACGATCGCGACGGTGTGCGCTTCGAGGTTGCGGTCGCCGCGCGGCCGGACCACAGCAAAGGCGAAGCCGCGGCGGGAGGCCTCGATCTGCATCTCCTCGACCGATTTTTCGAGCTGCTCGACATTGTAGAGCGCGCCGACATTGACCCGCGAATAAGTACGCAGCGCATTGGCGTCCAGGGCCGCGATGGTCGATTGGAAGTCGACCGAGCCGACGCGATATTGCTGGCCTTCGTCGATCTTGAACGTGACCAGAAAACCCTTCTGCTCGGGATCATATTCGGTCAGGGCCGCGACGACCTGAACATCGGCATAGCCGTTCTTGAGATAGAAGCGGCGGATGAGGTCGCGGTCGGCCTCGACGCGGTCGGGGTCGTAGACGTCGTTGTTGCCGAGGAAGCTGAGCCAGTTGGATTCATGGGTCTTGATCACGTCGCGCAGCCGGGCAGCCGAATAGGCGTTGTTGCCGACGAAGGTGATCGACTTCACCCCGGTCTTTACGCCCTCCACCACCGTGAACACGAGGTCGACGCGGTTATTGGGCTGCTCGATGATCTCAGGCGTGACGCGCACGTCATAGCGGCCCGAACGGCGGTAGATCTCGGCGATGCGTTGCGCGTCCGACTGCACCATGGGACGCGACAGCGTGCCGCGCGGCTTCGACTGCACCTCGGCCTGGAGCTGCTCGTCCTTGACCTTCTTGTTGCCCTCGAAGGCTACGCGGCCGATCACCGGGTTCTCGACCACGCGCACGATCAGCCGGCCGCCCTGGCGATCGATCTTCACATCGGCGAACAAGCCGGTCTCGACCAGCGCCTTGAGGCCGTCGTCGACCTGGGCGGCATCGAGCGCACCGGATGGCCCCGGCTTGAAGTAGGAGCGGATCGTATCGGCTTCGACACGCCGGTTGCCCTCGACCGTGATCGAGGTGGCAGAGGCGGCAGGCGCGGCCGCCACCATCCGGGGCAACGTCGTCACGGGCAGGGCCAGCAGCATCAGGGCAAGCACGCCCGGCAGTCTCAGACGCATCATCGACGCTCTTTCGAAAAGTCAGAGTCCTCGGCGCGCCGCAAGGCACGGCTCGCCCATGGGAATCGGTGATGCCCGTCAATGATGGTCGAGATGCGCCGATCTCGTTTCGCGAAATGTCGATTGATGCGCGATGTGGCTGAGTGTTTCCGATCGGAAATGATCGAGCGCCGCGCGGTGCGCCAAAGCCGGTCAGCATGTGGTTATGTGCGGTCTGCACCTTGCGACCGGGAAGCCACAACCGGCGCGGACATCTCCGTTAAGCAATTGGCCGGCCCCCGCCGCATTCTGCGCGTTCCGACATCAAATTCTACAAATCTTCGAACACCGGCAATACGCCGGAAAAACGACCGTGCTAATCGAAGACCATCCGAACTAAGCCCCCAAGTAGTTCGGCCAAGGCCCGGTGCGTACAGATTCCCAGACTTATTCCGGCGCACCGGGCCGCCCATTTCTCCTCAACAAGCTAATCGATCGGCGACGGACTGGCGGCGGATGAGCCGTTCGTCGAGCCGTGCGCGGCTCACGCTGCAGCTGAGGCCGCTCGGCGCGGTGAAGGCTGCGGCGTGACGGCGACAGGGAATCGAGCCCGCTCGGATGGCATGACATCCAAGCGCGGGAGTCCAAGCTGCCGCAGGAGTTCGGCGTCAGCGACCGCCAGGGTGCCCGCCGGCCGCCGCGCGGCAACCTTCTAAGCTGGTCCCGTGTGACGAGCAGCGCGATCTCCGACGTCCGTTCGCGGCGCCCGTCGTGGAGGCCTCGTTGGGTGAGGAGCGCTGCGTCTCGAAACATGAGGCCCCCGGCGGGGCGAAACCATCTGCTGCCCGCCCCGGGACTCGGGCCTTCGCCACACGCGATTGCGAACCGCCCGTCCGCCAAAGGTTCCCGGGCCTGTCGCGAATCACCACAATGTCCGCCGCTGTTGCGAAATTGCCTCTGGATCGTGCCCCGAAAAACGATCAAAACGGACGGCAGCGCCGATGGTTAATCGCGTCTTAACCTCGCCCCACCTATGGTGACCACAAAGGCACCGGTTCATGGGCGATCGGCGGCTTCCACTGGTTTGGCGCGCGTTTTACGTATGGCAATGACCGCTTCATCCCCCGCGCCCGCTGGCGCCAGCCATTCGGAGAGCGAACGCTCGCCGTTTGCGCGGCTGAACGAGCTGCTCGCGCCCTATTCTCCGGGCAAGCCCATGATTACGCTCGCGGTCGGCGAGCCGCAGCATCCTGTTCCCGGCTTTGTCGGGCCGGTGCTGGCGCAGCACATCGCCGATTTCGGCCGCTACCCGGCGGCCAAGGGCATCGAACCGTTTCGCAAGGCCGCCGCGGGCTGGCTGGCGCGCCGATTCGCGCTGCCGCGCGCGATCGATCCGGAGCACGAGATCATAGTTCTGAACGGCAGCCGCGAGGGCTTGTTCTTCGCCGCGCATGCCGCGCTTCGCCATGTCGGCCCGCGCCGTGGCAAGCCTGCCATCCTGATGCCGAACCCGTTCTATCCGGTGTACGGCGTCGGCGCCCGCACCGCCGGCTGCGACTCCATCTACCTGCCGACGACGCGCGACAACGGCTTCCTGCCGGACCTCGATGCGATCGACGAGGCGACCCTGGCGCGCACCGTCGCGGTCTACATCGCGACGCCTGCCAATCCGCAAGGATCAGTGGCGAGTGCTGACTATATGCGCAAGCTGGTTCAGCTCGCCAACCGCTGGGGCTTCCTGATCTTCAGCGACGAGTGCTATTCGGAAATCTATACGAGGCAGGCGCCGGGCAGCATGCTCGAGCACGCCGGGCCCGACTATCAGAACGTCGTCGCCTTCCAATCGCTGTCGAAGCGCTCCAACGTACCGGGCATGCGCATCGGCTTCGCCGCCGGCGACCGCCGTTTCCTCGCCGCCTTCCATGAGCTGCGCAACGTCGCCGCGCCGCAGGTGCCGGTGCCGCTGCAGCACGTCGCGGTCTCCGCCTATGGCGACGAGGCGCATGTCGAGGAGAACCGGCGGCTGTACCGCGCCAAGTTCGATCTCGCCGACCAGATCATCGGCAACCGCTACGGCTATCAACGGCCCGATGGCGGCTTCTGCGTCTGGCTCGACGTCACGGAGCGCGGCGGCGACGAGGACGTCACGGTGAGACTGTATCGTGACGCCGGAGTGCGCGTGGTGCCCGGCAGCTATCTGGCACGACCGCAGGCCGACGGCTTCAATCCGGGGCTCGGCTATATCCGGCTGGCGCTGGTGGCCGACGCCTCGTCAACCGGTGAGGCGCTGCACCGGCTGGTCGAGGTCCTCAGGTAGACGCGGGGCTGATGCGGATGCCGGCGATCGAACGAGTCATTCCCCTGGTCAATCACCTGCCGACGTCGCTGCGCGACGCGCTGGTGCGGCGGCTGCGCGAACTCGCGGGCCTCGGCCTGATCGCGCTGTGCGGCGTCGCCGCCGCGGCGCTGATGACCTGGTCGGTGCAGGACCCGAGTCTCAGCCACGCGACCTCGCGCGCGATCCGCAACATCGTCGGCTATCCCGGCGCGATCGGCGCCGATCTGCTGATGCAGATCCTCGGCCTCGGCTCGATCATGGCGATCCTGCCGATCGCGATCCGCGGCTGGCGCATGATGACGCACCGGCCGTTCGACCGCGAGGCGCTGCGCTTCGGCGCCTGGGTGCTCGGGGCCGCCATCGCCGCCGGCTTCGCCAGTTGCTGGCCGCGCTCGCATGCCTGGCCGCTGCCGACCGGACTCGGCGGCGTGGTCGGCGATGCCCTGGTGCGCGCGCCAGCGGTGGTGTTCGGTCCGCCGGGCCTGATCTACCGGCTGGTGCTCGGCAGCCTGCTGCTGATCGCCATGATCGGCTGCCTGCTGGTCGCCGGCGGCATGGGCGCGAAGGAAGCTGATCCGAACCTCGCGGCGGACGAGGAGGACGACACGCCGCTGTCCGACGACGAGGATGACGACGACCGCAAGGCGATCCGGCTCGGCTGGGTATTTCACGCCATCATGAGCGCGAAGGCGCAGATCGGCTGGTTCCTCAGCACGGCCTATCGCGCGCTGGTGTCGTCAGGCCCGCAGCCGCGCAGCGCCGCATCCGGCCGGCAGGAGCCGAGCCTGGTCCGCGGTCAGAAGAAGCCGACGCTCGCGCCCGAGATGACCGAAGAGGACGACGAGGAGGAAGAGGCCGGCGAGGAGGAGGAAGAGGAAGAAGAGGAGGAGCCGGCCCCGAAAGCGCGCAAGAAGCCCGCGGCGAAAGCGCCGACAAAGAAGTCCAGCGACAAATACGAGCTGCCCTCGGTCTCGATGCTGGCCGCGCCCAAATCCTCCGACCGCCAGCCGCTGTCCAAGAGCGAGCTCGAGGCCAATTCGCGCGCGCTGGAAGGCGTGCTGCAGGATTTCGGCGTCCGCGGCGAAATCGTCAAGGCGCATCCCGGTCCCGTCGTCACCTTGTACGAACTGGAGCCGGCGCCCGGTATCAAATCGTCGCGCGTGATCGGCCTCGCCGACGACATCGCCCGCTCGATGAGCGCGCTGTCGGCACGCGTCGCGGTCGTGCCCGGCCGCAACGCCATCGGCATCGAGCTGCCCAACGCGCATCGCGAGAAGGTCTATCTGCGCGAGCTCCTGGTCGCCAAGGAGGCGACCGAGAGCGTCGCCAAGCTGCCGCTCTGCCTCGGCAAGAACATCGGCGGCGATTCCATCATCATCGATCTCGCCCGCACCCCGCATATGCTGATCGCCGGTACCACCGGCTCGGGCAAGTCGGTCGCGATCAACACCATGATCCTGAGCCTGGTCTATCGCCTGCGGCCTGACCAGTGCCGGCTGATCATGGTCGATCCGAAGATGCTCGAACTCTCCGTCTATGACGGCATCCCGCATTTGCTCACGCCGGTCGTGACCGACCCGAAAAAGGCCGTCGTCGCGCTGAAATGGGCCGTGCGCGAGATGGAGGAACGCTACAAGAAGATGGCCAAGCTCGGCGTGCGCAACATCGACGGCTACAACGCCCGCCTTGCGGAAGCCCGCAACAAGGGCGAGGAGCTGACGCGCACCGTCCACACCGGCTTCGACAAGGAGACCGGCAAGGCGATCTACGAGGAGGAGAAGCTCGACCTCGATCCCCTGCCCTACATCGTCATCATCGTCGACGAAATGGCCGACCTGATGATGGTCGCGGGCAAGGACATCGAGGGCACGGTGCAGCGCCTCGCCCAGATGGCGCGCGCCGCCGGCCTTCACGTGATCCTGGCGACGCAACGGCCGTCGGTCGACGTCATCACCGGCACCATCAAGGCCAACTTTCCAACCCGCATCTCCTTCCAGGTGACGTCCAAGATCGACAGCCGCACCATCCTCGGCGAGATGGGCGCCGAGCAGCTGCTCGGCCAGGGCGACATGCTCTATATGGCCGGCGGCGGCCGCATCAGCCGCGTGCACGGCCCGTTCTGCTCCGACGAGGAGGTCGAGAAGGTCGTCAGGCACCTGAAGGCGCAGGGCTCGCCGGAATATCTCGAGGCGGTCACGGCCGAGGAACCGAGCGAGGAGGACGGCGCCGTCTTCGACGCCACCGGCATGGGCGGTGGTGGCGGGGGCGACGACCTGTTCGCGCAAGCCGTTGCCGTGGTCAAACGCGACCGCAAGGCCTCGACCAGCTACATTCAACGGCGGCTGCAGATCGGCTATAACAAGGCCGCTTCGCTGATGGAGCGGATGGAACAGGAAGGCATCGTCGGCCAGGCCAACCATGCCGGCAAGCGCGAGATCCTGGTGCCCGAGGAAGAAGGCGGGTTCTGACCGCCCGCTTTGGTCCCAGATCTGCCGTTTCCGTGTCGTATCTTCACGCAATTACGATCACGCTGCCCGACCGAACCAAGATAGAACGCGTAAAACTCAGGACGTCGTTTTGAAAAGCCCCTTGTTGAACCGCCTGTTTTCGCTTCCAGCGCCGCTGCACGGACGCCGTATTCCGGCTGGGATGGTCGCGGCCGTGGCGACCTGTGTCCTGACCCTTGCCGCCGGCCATGCGGCCGCCCAGACCACGCCGGCGCCCAAATCGGGCCCCAAGGGCGGCGCCCAGCTCAGCGCCTCCGACCAGCAGCGTGGCGGACAGGGCCCTGCGACCACCCAGACCACGCCGCCAAATCCGATCATTCCGGATCCCCGGCGCAACGTGCCGGCCAGCATCTTCACCTCGTTCGACGCCAATCAGAAGGCGATCGCGGGAAAGGTGAGCGCCTATCTGTCGTCATTGCAGACGCTGGTCGGCAACTTCGTCCAGGTCGGCCCGGACGGCAGCAAGACCAAGGGTGATTTCTACATCCAGAAGCCCGGCAAGGTGCGCTTCGAATATGATCCGCCGACGCCGATCGACATCATCGCCGACGGCTCATCGCTGGTCGTGCGCGACCGCAAGCTCGCGACCCAGGACGTCTACCCGCTGTCGCAGACGCCGCTGCGCTATCTGCTGTCCGACCGGATCGACCTGCTCAAGGACACCAATGTGATCGCGGTCGCCTCCGACGACCTCTATGTCACGATCACGATCGAGGAGAAGCAGGCGCTGATCGGCACCAGCCGGCTGATGCTGATGCTCGGCGCCAAGGACGGCCAGCTCAAACAGTGGACCGTGACCGATCCGCAGGGCTACGACACGACGATCGCCGTCTACAATCTCGATACGACCAAGAAGCTTGATCCGGCGATGTTCAAGATCGACTTCACGACCTATCCGAGCACGCCGCCGGGTTGATGCATCCGGCCGTCCGATCAGCCCGCCTCGAGCCCTCGGACCTTCCACTGCGCCTCTGACAGCACGAGTTTCTCGAAGCGCTTGCGCGCCTCCTCGAGATCGTCGGCCGGAATCGTGTCGCAGCCGGGACGCGCGCGCAGGATCATCGCCGTGGTCGGCCAGCTCAGTCGCGCCGCCTTGCAGGCCAGCACCAGATCGGTGACGCGGTCGTCCTCCATCAGCGCTTCGATCACCTGGATGGACACGACGCAGAGCAGCGCCAGCGCGGCGATGACCGCCGGAAAATCGCCGGTCACGCAGAACCGGTTGACGGCGGAATCGCTCAGCTTGCCGCTGCGATTGAGGGCGGCGACCTCGGTCTTGACCTGCTCATAGTCCCACATTGCGCGCATCGCAGCGCCGGCGGTCCTGGTCGGCGTAGCTTGCAAGGTGGCGCGCGTCGCGGGCGGCGCTGCCTTGATGAAGCGGGCGCGCGCGCCCTCGCTGGCCGCCGCGACGAAGGCGCGCGACAGCTTGGCTGGCAGGTCGGTGCGCAGCGCCAGCTTTTCGGCGAGGTCCTCGTCGCGCTCGGCGATCTTGAACAGGCTGCGATAGCCATCCTCGGACAGCCGCGCCGTGAGATTCTGCACCAGCGCCATGCGCACCGCCGGAAAGCCGCGGGCGATCAGCTGGTTCGTCAGGCTGTCGCCGATGCCCCTGCGGCTGGCGATCGCAACGAGATGCGCCGGGCTGGAGCTGCGAATGAACTCCGCAAGGTCACGTTCCGTGAGCACGGCTGCCTTGGCCAGCATCGGCCCGGCGACACGCAATTCCGGATGCACGGCGAGCAAACGCGCAGTGGCATAGGGCGCGCGCTCCACGCCGGCCAAGGCCATGCTGAGCTCGGCCAAGAGATCGGTGGCGACCTGCGGCATCAGGCGGGCGAACATCTGGTCATAGAGATCGAGCTGCTCGGCCGACGCCGGCCGCGGTCCGGCGAGAAACAGGGCCGTGGTCCGGCGCAGCATGTCCGTGGCGAGCTCGGACACCGTCCGCGCCTCACTCGGAGGCATCTTGACGGGAGCGGCCGAAGGCGCTGGAGGCATCGCACATCTCTCATTCCGGCGCCCGTCACACGGGGCGCGATCATCAGATGCGGAAGAATGCGAGCACCGGCCTAAAGCCGCGTTAAGCCAGTTCCGGGGAACTACGGAGGGCTCTCAGCGTCCTTAACAGCTTTCGACGCGCCCTGGATGACAATGTTCTTGCATTGTTCTTGCGAACCCTGCCCGCTTCAGATACCGTTGCGCGCGGGAGGGCATCATGGTCCAGCGCGTTTCCACCGTCGCTTTCGAGGGCATCGAGGCCCGCGCGGTCGACGTGCAGGTCCAGGTTGCCCCCGGCCTGCCGGCGTTTGCGATCGTCGGCTTGCCCGACAAGGCGGTGTCGGAGGCGCGCGAACGGGTGCGCTCGGCGCTGATCGCCTCAGGCCTGGCGCTGCCGGCGCGGCGCATCACCGTCAATCTGGCGCCGGCCGACGTGCCCAAGGAAGGCAGCCATTACGATCTGCCGATCGCGCTCGGCCTGATGGCGGCGATCGGCGCCATTCCGCCGGATGCACTCAATGGCTTCACCGTTCTCGGCGAGCTCGGCCTCGACGGCTCGATCGCGCCGGTGGCCGGCGTGCTCCCCGCCGCGATCGGCGCCAATGCACGCGAGGAGGGCCTGATCTGCCCGGCCGCCTGCGGCGCGGAGGCGGCCTGGGCGAGTCCGGACCTGCAGATTATCGCGGCGACGTCGCTGATCCAGATCGCCAATCATTTCAAGGGCACGCAGGTGCTGTCGCGGCCGCAGCCGAAGATCCAGGAGGCGGCCGCGAGCCTGCTCGATCTGCGCGACATCAAGGGCCAGGAGAGCGGCAAGCGCGCGCTCGAAATCGCCGCCGCCGGCGGCCATCATTTGCTGATGATCGGGTCTCCCGGCGCCGGCAAGTCGATGCTGGCGGCGCGGCTGCCCTCGATCCTGCCGCCGCTGTCGCCGGCCGAGCTGCTCGAAGTCTCGATGATCGCCTCCGTCGCCGGCGAGATCGAGGGCGGCGCGTTGACCAACCGGCGGCCGTTCCGCAGCCCGCATCATTCGGCCAGCATGGCGGCGCTCACGGGCGGCGGCCTGCGCGCCCGTCCAGGCGAGATCTCGCTGGCGCATCAGGGCGTGCTGTTTCTCGACGAGCTGCCGGAGTTCGATCCGCGCGTGCTGGATTCGCTGCGCCAGCCGCTGGAGAATGGCGAGGTCTCGATCTCGCGCGCCAACCACCGCGTCACCTACCCTGCCCGCTTCATGCTGGTGGCGGCGATGAATCCGTGCCGCTGCGGCAACGCCTTCGAGCCCGGTTATGCCTGCAAGCGCGGCCGCATCGACCGCTGCACGTCAGACTATCAGATGCGCATCTCCGGCCCGCTGATGGACCGCATCGATTTGCGGATCGAGGTGCCCGCGGTGACTGCCGCCGACCTGATCCTGCCGCCCTCGAAGGAAGGCTCCGCCGAGGTCGCCGCCCGCGTCGCCGCCGCGCGCGACCTGCAGCGCGCGCGCTACGCCAAGGCCGGCCTGCCGCATGTCCGGACCAATGCCGAGGCGCCGGCCGCAGTGCTCGACGACATCGCCAAGCTCGATGCGCCCGGCCAGAAACTGCTGCGCGAGGCTGCCGAAACGATGCGCCTGTCGGCGCGCGGCTATCACCGCGTGCTGCGGGTGGCGCGAACGCTGGCCGATCTCGATCACGCCGACACTATCGGCCGGCTGCATCTGGCGGAGGCGCTGTCGTACCGCGCGCTGGCGGAGGACAGCCGGCATGCGGCGTGAGCGCCATCCCGCCTCAACCTCCTGGTAACGATTTCTCTTTACGCTCCGGAAACCATAAGGCCCGCCTTGTCCGTGATCAGGCCTTCCGTGTCGGTGCGTGTCATGTTGCGTATCAAGCTCGTCGTTGCGGCTGCGTCACTGATCGCGGCCGCGCTCATGGTGCGATTCGAATTCGCGCCGGCGATGCCGCCCTGCATGGCGGAGGGAGCCGACAGCATCGCGCTCGATTCCCAGCCGTTTCACGCCGATTTTCATGGCGACTCGGCTGACGATCCCGCCCGTGTGACACTCCGCGACAATCCGCAGGCGGTCGATCTTGTCGTCGTCGATCATTCGCCCGTCCAAGCCGATCAAGGCTGCAGCGTGACCGCCGCGATCCAGGCGGTCGCGATCGCGGCCGAGGCGCCGGCCGACACACCGCGCATCGATCTCGCCAGAGAAGGTGCGACGGACGGCCGCACGGATGACCGCATTCATGGTCGCTCCAGCCATGACACGGCGCGACCGGCCGTCGCGTCGGTCATGGCCGCTCACCATCACGACGTTGCGCCGGCGAATGCGCTGCCGTGAGCCGGGCTAACGCCGGGTTCACCATCTCTGCACGGCCGACGATCCGTGCAGGATCGTTTCAAAGTCTCAGCAAGACCGACGCCGCATGGTGCGGGCCGGCCGTCATATTGGAATTGATGATTTCGGGAGTGAGCGAGATGATGGGAGCGAGTTTTCGCATCAGGCTGCGGCTGCGCCGGTTCACACGCCGCCATCACACGCTGTTTACGATCCTGCGTTCGGCAATGATCTTCATGGCCGGGTTCGGCGGCGCCTATGGCTTCATCAAGGCCAGCCTGTCCGAGACCTCCGGCTACAACCCGCACGCCTTCGCGATCGGCGCGAGCTTTCTGTTTGCGCTCGCCTGCGTCGGGCTCGCGACGCTCAGCATGCGGCTGCGCTTCATGCGCAAGAAAATGCACAAGCTCGCGCTTCACAACGAGGTGCTGACGGACCGCAATTGGGAGCTTCAGGAGGCCGAGCAGCGCGCCCGCAGCCTGTTCGAGCAACAAGGCGACCTGATCGTCATGCGCGAGAGCGACGGCACGATCATCTTCGTCAACGACGCCTATTGCCGGATGGCCGGCCTCGATCGCGAAAACCTGCTCGGCAGCCAGTTCAGCTTCGATCTCCTCGAGCAAGGCGACAGCGCGCTGGAGCCGAGCGGCACGCGCGTCCACGACCAGCGGATCGACAGCGCCATCGGGCCGCGCTGGATCGCTTGGCGCGAGGCGCTCGTGCGCTCCGATGCCGGACATCCGGCCGTGCAGCAATGTGTCGGCCGCGACGTCACCGACCGCACAGAGACCGAGCGGGCGCTGGCCGAGGCGCGCGACCAGGCTAATGCGGCGAACCGCGCCAAGTCGCGCTTCCTGGCGATGGCCAGCCACGAGATCCGCACACCGTTGAATGGCATCCTCGGCATGAGCGGGCTGCTGCTGGAGACGCAGCTCACACCGGAGCAGACCACCTATGCCAAGGCCGTCCGCAGCTCGGGTGAAGCGCTGATGTCGCTGATCAACGAGCTGCTCGATTATTCCAAAATCGAGGCCGGCAAGCTGGCCCTCGAGGCGCAGCCGTTCGCGCTGACCGCGCTGATCGAGGAGATCACCGAGCTCCTGGCACCGCGCGCGCAAGGTAAACAGCTGGAGATCGCGGCCTATCTCGACGAGCGGCTGCCGACCTGGGTGACCGGCGACGCCGCACGGCTGCGCCAGGTGCTGCTCAATCTCGCCGGCAACGCGATCAAGTTCACGAGCAAAGGCGGCGTGGCGCTGATTGCCGAGCCCGGCATCTGGCCGAACGAGATCAGCTTCCAGGTGCGCGACACCGGCATCGGCATCGCGGCGGACGCGCAGGAGCGAATTTTCCGCGAGTTCGAGCAGGCCGACGACAGCGTCGCGCGCAGCTTCGGCGGCACCGGTCTTGGGCTCGCGATCTCCGACCGCATCGTCAAGCGGATGGGCGGACGCATCGCGCTGCAGAGCCAGCCCGGCGCGGGCTCGACGTTCGAGGTGTCCGTGCCGCTGCCGCCGGCGCTCGAGCGCGGCGAGCAGAACAGCTTTCGCGGCCCCGACCTGACCGGACAGTCGATCATGCTGATCGCCCCGGCCGGCCTGCAGGCCGAGCTGATCGAAAGGCGGCTGCAGAATTGGGGCGCGCAGACCTGCCTCGTCGCCGAGACCGAGATCGCCGCGGCGCTGCTGCCCGAGCGCGCCTGGCACGCGGTCTTGATCGATGACGCGATCGGCAGCGAGGCGGCGCGGCGTCTGGGCGAGGCTGCACACCATCATACGACGCGGCTGATCGTGCTGGTCACGCCGACGAGCCGGCACGAACTGGCCCCCGCCGCGCCCTTCAACGGCTATCTGGTGAAGCCGTTGCGGGCCGCGTCGCTCGCCGCGCGTGTCAGCTTCGACCTGGACGCAGGAGCGGCATTCGCCGAGCAGCCGATTCCGACCATCGCACCATCGATCGCGGCGCGGGCCGGCACCGGGCTGGCGATCCTCGTCGCCGAGGACAACGATATCAACGCGCTGCTGATGCGCTCATTGCTGACCAAGCTCGGCCATCACCCCGATATCGCCGTGCATGGCGAGGCTGCCCTGGATTCCTGGCTCGCCGCCCGCGCGGCCGGCACGCCCTATGATCTCATCCTGATGGACGTGCAGATGCCGCGGCTCGACGGCATTGCCGCGACGCGTCGCATTCGCGCCCATGAGGCCAGCGAGCCCGGCCGGCGCACGCCGATCCTGGCACTCACCGCCAATGCCCTGGTCGAGGACCGCTACGCCTGTTTCGAGGCGGGAATGGACGGCTTCCTGGTCAAGCCGATCGACCGCGACAAGCTGGATGAAGCGCTGGCCAATCTGGCGGCGGCGCGGCAGGTGGCGGCGTAGTTATTCGTCTTCGCATGGGAGGTGCGCTCCCTCTCCCCGTTCTTGCGGGGAGAGGGTCGAGGTGAGGGGCAGCTCCACGGGCGGTGCTGAGTCTCTGCAGCGAGCCGACTGTTCTACGATCCGGCTCGGACAACGATCATGTCTCGGGCAGCTAGCATGCACCCAGAGCCACTGTGCCCGTCCGATGAACTAGGAATCTGAGCTGCGCGTGCGGCATGCCCCTCACCCGGATCGCTACGCAATCCGACCTCTCCCTGTGACCTTGCCCCCAAGTTTTATCCAGATCTGAGTTCGTTC
>NZ_JABFDP010000026.1:0-126223 GCF_013179005.1 Bradyrhizobium denitrificans
TCCACGGCAACGGTCCCGCCGAAAGGCGGGGCCGTTTCTGCGTGAGCCGAGATGGACGCACCGAAGGCTGGCTCCCTCCAACTGCTTCATCGCGCCGCCCCGCTTTCGCTCGCGCCGTTCTCGTTTAGACGCGTCTCGAGCGAGCTGATGCTGTCGAGCACGGCCTCGAAATCCGGCGGGTCGCCGAAGATCATGCCTTGCATGGCCCTGTAGTCGAGGCGCAACTGCTCGATCATCGCGTCATGGGGGGCGAGCGCGAACGAGCCCGGCGCAGCACTCGCGAGATCGAAGTCCGGTCGATTGAAGAACATCCGGGCGTGCGCGACGCAGTCCGCGCCGAGCGCCGTCTCGGCGATGGCGGCTTCGCCGACCGGGTCCCCGGCGAGCAGGTGCAAGTCATAGTAATGACGGGACACGCGTTGGCCGCCCCCGCGCAGCTCGCCGCGCTTGTCGAACCAGCGTCGCAACCCGTGGAGGATGACAACCTTGTCCCAGAAGGTGCGTTCGGGATCGACCGTGCGCACGGCCGGGACGGTCAAATCGAGCGCCGGTAGATCATCGTCAACATAGGGTTTGATCGGCACTTCGCTGTTCGGGTCGAGCGCGGATTTCGCGCCAGACTCGATCTTAATCGCCGCCCGCACGTAATCCGATCGCGGCGTCGCTGCGGGATACCAGATCAGCAGGGTCTGTCCGTCGGGATCGGCGTCGTCGGTTTCAACCCGTGCCGACCCCACATCGAGGCCACTGGCCTGGAGCCGGTCCTGTAGGATCAGGGTCAACTCAGCGCGCAGCGGGCCGTTGATATAGGCTTGGCAGGCGTCCTTGATCGCATCGAGGCGCGCGCGACGCTTGTTCCCGCTCAGCGCGTTAAGCTCCTCGATCGTAGCCGGCTCGCCGATGTCGTCCCGAAACACCGTCACATCGATGTCTTCGGAGAAGCGGTTGATCAGACCGAACCCCTTGGACAAGGAGGTTCCGCCCTTGAAAAGTAGGCGCGGTCCTCCCTCTTTCAGGCCATTGAACAAGGCATCCAGCGTCCAGCAGACCCAGAAGTCCTTCTCGATATTCTGTGATGTCGTGCCGAGGCGTAGCGCCGTCGTATCGAAGGCGCTCAACATCGTGTCCGACCCGGCGGCGAGAACCTCATCGAAAGCCGGGTTCATGCCTTCGCCCTCCGGGTTGCGCCGCGCTTGGCGGCTCGTTTCTTCTGGGTGGAGAGCGGTTTCGGCTTCAGTCTGGCGATGGCCGCGTGATGCTGATCATCGTCACCGTCCCTCCTTCTTTGTCGAAGACGATCATGATCTGCACCCACATGATCAGCATCATCAGCATGATCGTCGTCGATGTGCCGACGAACGTCGTGATCGCTTTCGATGAGCGACTTGAGAAACACCCGCATCCATGTCGGAAGAGCTGACATACCGGCAGTGAGATCGGCTCTGAGCGACGGCCCCGCCGTGGGATCCTCGAAAAGCTTGGCGAGCTTGCGTTTGACCTGATCGCTCTCGCCTTCACGAACCAAGAGATCGCGCAGCCAGTGAAGCGCCTGGACGAGGCGCATTCCCGGTCGCCCGGCCCAGAACAGCTTGCTGGCCGCGGTCGGACGAAAAGTGATCGTTACGTTACCCAGTCGGATCGCGCGGCGACGGGCGTCGGTATGCACCACGATTTTGGCCGGGACGGCGTCAGTCAGGCCCAGATCGTTCGCCGCGGTCATTCCGTCGACAAGCATCCGCGTTTGGTCGCGTCGTCCAACGGCGTCGATGACCGAGCGCGGATCGGGCGGGTTGGGTTTTTGGGTGAGCTTGTTGAAGCCAGGCTGATCGTAGAGCCCGCGATCGATTCGCCTGAGGGTTTCGGCCTTCGTCAGGCGCTGCAATGCCTTATCGACGGCGTCCCGCGAGCCGAGATCCACGAAATCACTGGGCGTCCAGACCTTACGCGGTGCGTCCGCACGGATGCGGTCGAGCATGGCTGTCTTCAGATCGAGGTGGGCGTTATTCATGTCCGAAACTTGTATACTTGTTTCGGACAGATTGCAAATCGGATGTCCGAAATACATATACAAATTTCGGACAAATTTGATCCAACCAGGGCGCGGCTTTTCAGAGAATTCCCCACGCCCGATAGCGACCCCGCCCCGTCGCCTCGCGCAAGCCGAGCTCGGCCACCAGGTCCTGGGCCGCGCGCGGTGTGATCTTCAGCTCCGCCGCGATCATGCCGGCCGAGGCAATGGGCCGCGTCAGCACGTAGTCGAGTAATGCCGGCAGTTTTGAGGTGGTGCGGCGACCGACAAGCTTGCGGGCGAGCAGCGTGCGCTGGTTAAGCCAGCGATCATGATCCTTGAGGCCGGCCGTGGCGGCCGCCGTGATAGCCTCCAACTGGATCACCAGCCGTGCCGCCGGGTCGAGTGGCCGCCGCCGTTCGCGCGGGATGGTCTTCAGCCCGGCATGCAGGCAGGCCAGATGTGTCCGGGTCTTGCCGCGTGCACGCAGCACCGCGCTGGCGAGCAGGCGGCCGAGCCACGGCGTGTGCTGCAACGGTTCGACCCGGTCCCAGGCATCGGCTGTGATCGCCGCCGCCAGCGCCGGCGGCAATTCGCGAGTCTGATCGACGACACGCTGCCAATCCTCGATCCTGGCGTCCTCATCCCAGTCGAGATCGTAGACCAGCGGATCGCGCTCGCCCTGGCGCAGGGTTTCTCCCGCGAGGCTGCGCTCGGTTCGTGCCACGGCCGCGTCGATGGCGGCGAAAGCATCCGCGAACAGCGCGTCGGGAGCATCGTCCGGAGCCGTGTCGACGAACTCTTCATCGTCGGCGAGTTCGCTACTCTCGCCAGCGATAGATCCATTCCTTTTCCGGTTGGCCTCCCCGCCACGGCCGCGCAGGCTATCGAGGCCAGCCGGCGACAGCGCCCAATCCGGTTTGGCACCAGCGATGCGGCGCCGTGTGCGCAGCACGGCCCGAGCCCGGGTCAGCTCGTGGGTGGGGCTGCGGATATCCATGCTGGCGTCGTGGAGAACCAGATCTTCGAGGTGGACGAGCTCACCTTCGAGCCACAGACTGGCGCAGGCATCGGTGAAGTGGGTGCGCGCGACCCAGCCATCGCGGATCGGGCTCTTTGCCAGACGCTCGTCGAGGCGGGCGAGGGCATCTTCGGCCGCGGCGAGCGGGCCGGCGAGCTGGGCCCAGGGCAGCGGATCGGGGATCTGGTAGCCGGATGACAAGGGCTTGATAACCTTAACAGGAATCGGTCAAACGGAAGCTAACACGGCGTTTGCTTCCGTCATAGCAAGGTCCGGCCCACGACGTGTGTCACTATCGATAACCACCCCTTATCGATAGTGTTGGACACCGAATCGCAAATCAGCGATTCTCAGCGTCCTCAGCCCGGCAAATCACGCCCGCCGGGCCTCAGATCGACGCGAGGACGCCGCCGCTGCCAGCCCCCTGCCCTCTTCCGGACGCCTTCGGCCGCCCCCGGCGGCCGTTACTTGGTGCGCGGCACCCGGCGCAGACGGCCGGCCTTGGCGAAATCCCGCAGCTTCTCCCGCGCCGCCGTCGCCAGCTTCGGCGGCAGCGGCCCGTACCAGATGCTCGGCGGTGTCTGGCGGCCGGCGGCGCGCAGGTCCGGGCCCGGCCAGGCGAAGACGTTGGCCTCGTTGCAGACGATCCAGGATCGCTGCGCATCGAGGCCGAGACGGGCCTTGGTCACGGCCGGGATCTCGATCGCGGTCGCCGGGTCGGCCGGCGGGCTGTGCGTCACCGGCACCACGATCGCGACAATGCGGTCGCCGTCGCGGCGGGTCGCGGCGACCAGCGCGCAGGGCCGGTTCTTGATCCCCTCCTCCGCGCCGCGCCGGTGTTCGTCGGCCCACAGGTAACTGTAGCTGAGGAGCCAGCCGACCTTCGGCTCAAGGCTCACTTCGCCTCGAGCTCGGCGTTCAGGTGCTCATATCCCGGCGCCATCTCGCTCGCCTCGAGGGCGGCGATGTCCTCTTCGGTCAGGTCCTCGGCCTTGACGGCGCGCCGATCGCGGGCGCTGAGCCGCTCGTATTCGTCATACGACAGGACCACATTGCGCGGCCGGCCGTGCTTGGTGATCAGGACGGGCTGGCTGAGGGAGCGGTCGAGCGCCTCGCCGACGCGGTCCTGGAATTCGCTGGCGCTGATCGTGACTGTGGCCATGAGAAATCTCCGTTTCCGCCAAAATAGCGATTTTCGGGATTTATTTCAAGAACCGACTACGCGAGCCCTTAGCGGCAGCCAGGATCTCCGATGACGTCTTCAGCTACGCGTCTTCCCGACGCCGCCTCCCTTGCAGTTCTCGACCGCCTCGACCCGGCCTCGGTCGACCAGGAGCTGGTCTCTGCCCTCGCCGCGGCCTTTGTGGGCTTCGATTTCAGCCTAGCCCGCATCGACGACGACAACTGGCGTGACACCCGCACGGTGATTCGCCCAGACGGGACACGCGTCGGCGAGTTGAAACCATGGATGACGGCCGAGCTCGCCAAAGACGGCGGCGACGTCAAGGCAGTCTGGGCGCGCCTCAAGGAAACCGATCTGCAGATCACCGAGTGGCGCGGAAATAGCGCGTTCGTCTTCGCGCCGACTGGAGCCGGCGCGGCCGACTACATCCAGATCGCGCTCGGTCGCGAGATCGAGTGGCGCGCGGGCCCGATCGTCAACCCGGACTACCGGCCCTGGGGTGAGCAGGAATTGCTCGACCCGAGCTGGCCCCGCCGGGATCCCCTGCCCGACACGGACCGACTCGTCGGCCCCATCTACCGCCTCCTCGACCGAGCCGGCGGCGCGTTTATTCATGTCCGCAGCTTCCTCGATCGCTGCGGTCGCATCGAGCGCGAGAAGCGCGAGGCCAAGCGCCCCGAGATGGAGCGGCGCGTCGTCCGGGAGACCGGGCCGCGCGGGGCGACGCGCGAAACCCCGTTCCTTGAATTGGTCCCGGACTATTTCGAGTTCGTGCCGCGCGAGCTGCGCTTTTTCCGGGACTGGGAAGAATCAAGCGCCGGATCGCAGCGCGTCTTCGTGCACTGGGCGCTCGATGCGCGGGATTATACCTATAAGGACGAGCGTGAGGTCGGCTTCATTCCCCGGCCGCTGCGCCCGCCGCAAGAGCGTCTGTTGATGACGCCGGAGACCTCAGTCCACCAGCTCATGGACCGGATTGAGACTGTCGACCGGGAAATTGACTTGTCGTTCGGCTGGTTCTTCCTGATGACCCACGGCCATTGGGTCGAGCCCGATGTCGGTCTCGCGATCGCGGAGGGTCTCAAGGCGCAGCGGGTTCGTCTACCCGATCGTGACGCCGCCGTGCTGCTCCGCTGGGCCGACCGAACGTATGGCTTTTGACGGTAGGGCGATGGACGACATCACCGCCCGCGCGCTGGTCTCCGACCCCGAAACTCGCCGTGCTCTCCAGCTCGATGCACTTGCCTCGATCCTGCCGATGGAGCGGCGCGACCGGCTTGCCGAACTCCTGACTGACGAGGATGTGGCCACCCTGAAGCATCTCGCCCGGGAAGGCATGGGCGAGAATACGCTACGCGCATTGGCGTCCGACCTGGCCTACCTCGAAACCTGGGCGATGGCGGCGACCGGCGAGCCCCTACCCTGGCCGGCATCGGAGAGTTTGGCCCTGAAATTCGTGGCGCACCATTTGTGGGATCCAGCCAGGCGCGAGGCCGATTCACGGCACGGCATGCCGGCTGACGTGACGGCGGCACTTCGGGCGGCCGACGTGCTGCGAGCCGCGGGGCCGCATGCGCCGTCAACCGTCAAGCGCCGACTAGCGAGCTGGGGGGCGTTGCATCGTTGGAAAGGGCAGGAGGGTCCGTTCGCCTCGCCGAGTCTTCGGTCGGCGTTGAGGCTGGCGGTCCGCGCCTCCGGCCGTCCGCGCAAACGGAAGAGCAAGCGCGCGGTCACCCGCGATGTCTTGGATCGCCTGCTGCAAACCTGCTCGTCGGACCGACTCGCTGACACCCGCGATCTGGCGATTCTGCTGCTGGCGTTCGCCTCCGGCGGTCGCCGCAGGAGCGAGGTCGCTCGACTTCGGGTCGAGCAGTTAACCGACGAGCCAGGCGTTCCGCTTGATCCCCGTGACCCGAACTCTCCGATCCTGCCTTGTGTCTCGATCCAGCTTGGGCGCACCAAGACCGGCGACGCCGACGACGAGGGTAGGGTGTTCCTGGTCGGCCCGCCGGTTGAGTCGCTCCGCGAGTGGCTGGAGCGATCCGCCATCCAGAAGGGGCCGGTGTTTCGCGCGATCGATCGATGGGAGGCGCTCGAAGAATGCGCGCTAACGCCGCAGTCGATCAACCTGATCGTCAAACGGCGGTGCGCGATGGCCGAGCTCGACCCCAGCGAGTTCGCTGCGCATGGCCTGCGGTCAGGGTATCTGACCGAGGCTGCCCGGCAGGGCGTGGCGCTCCAAGAGGCGATGCAGCAGTCGCAGCATCGATCTGTTCAGCAGGCGGCCGGCTATTACAACGAGGTGGACCGTGCGCAGGGTAGGGCTGCGCGCCTTCTGCTGGGGTGAGCGCGGACGTTCGGATGCCGAAAAATGTTGTCTGCGGACAACATGGCGTATCTCGGTTCGGATGTTGTCTGCTGACAACAAATCAGCCTGCTTCATCGCTGAAAGCGGGCGTCAACTTCTCGTTAACCCTTAAATTCTTGCAGCGACTCGGGAATCGTGTCTTCTCTTGAGACGGACAATAGCCGTCTGACGCAGAGAAACCGTTTTGAGCCCGGAAAATGAGTATCGCTGAAGTAGAACATGAGACGGCAAGCGCCCGAATCACTCGGCATGCGGGGGTTCTATCGGGCCAGCTCCGGTCCCTTGGCACAACGCTCTTTCCTCCGGCGGCGAACAAATCACTCCGCTCTTTCACCTCCGGCGAAGTCGCAAAGATCGTGCGCGTGTCAGACGGGTATCTCAGGCAGCTCTCGCTAGATGGCCTTGGCCCGATTCCTTCGATCGGTCATGGGGGGCGCCGTTCCTACACCTTGGCGCAGATCAATGAGCTTCGGGCATACCTCGCCGAAGCGCGTCCCAGGGAGCGGCTGGAGTTCTTCCCGCGGCGGCGGCAGGGCGAGAAACTCCAGGTGATCACCGTCGCCAACTTCAAGGGCGGGTCAGCCAAGACGACGACCGCTCTCTATCTCTCCCAGTATCTCGCGCTTGCCGGATTTCGGGTGCTCGCCCTCGATCTCGATCCCCAGGCGTCACTTTCCGCCATGTACGGCTATCAGCCGGAATTCGATATCGGGCAGAACGAAACGATTTACGGGGCCATACGCTACGACGACCAGCGTCGGCCGATGCGAGAGATCGTTCGCCCGACCTATTTCGATGGAATTGGCCTAGTGCCGGGCAATCTCGAACTGATGGAGTTCGAGCACCACACGCCGCGAGCCATGATCGAGCGTCGCGAGCGCGGCCATGACCTTTTCTTTCGTCGCTTGGCGACGGCGATCGACCAAGTCGCCGACGATTACGACGTCGTCGTAATCGACTGTCCGCCGCAACTTGGCTACCTCACCATGGGAGCGCTCAACGCCGCTACCGCCATGCTCGTGACGATCCATCCCCAAATGGTCGACGTCGCGTCCATGAGCCAATTCCTCCTTATGACGTCGGACCTCATGTCCGTGATTGAGGAGGCGGGCGGACGCCTCGACCATGACTTCATTCGCTATGTCATCACGCGCCACGATCCGAACGACGTTCCGGAGGCGCAGATCGTCGCGTTGCTGCGGAACCTGTTCGGATCGGATGTGCTGCAGGCGACGGTGTGGAAATCGACCGCGATCGCCAACGCCGGCCTGACCAAACAATCGCTCTACGAACTCGATCGCGGATCCGTCGGGCGAGGAGCTTATGACCGCGCGCTCGAGTCGGTCGATGCCGTCAACGCCGAGATCACGCAACTGATGAACAAGGTGTGGGAGCGATGAGCAAACGCACTGACACGATCAAGAGCCTGTTCACCGCCCCTCATACGGCGCCGTTGTCCGCTGACAACAATGCGCCCCCGCCGGCGCGCGTCTCGGCCGGCGCCGTACGGTCCCTGAAGGATTCCTTCTCGGAGGTTGAAAAGGAAAACCAGGCGCTGCGTGACAAGCTCGCCGCCGGCGTGACGATCATCGAGGTCGACCCGTGGCTGGTCGATCCGTCCCCGGTGGCTGATCGCTTTCGCGACGATGACGCCAACGCCGACGAGGTTCTCAAGCAATCGATCGCTCAAAGAGGACAGGAAGTCCCGATCCTCATGCGCGAGAATCCAATCAAGCCCGGGCGGTTTCAAAGCGCCTATGGCCATCGCCGCGTTCGCATCACCCGGGAGCTCGGCATTCTCGTCAAAGCGATCCTCAAACCGCTTTCGGACGAAGAGCTCGTAATCGCGCAGGGCCTCGAGAATGGCCCGCGCGAGGATTTGAGTTTTATCGAGCGCGCGATGTTCGCTATGCACATCGAAGATGCCGGTCATAAGCGATCAGTGGTTCAAGATGCGCTCGCCATCGATCGGGCGGAGGCGTCAAAACTGATCGCCGTTGCAAAGGCAATCCCGCAGGACATCGTCACCGCAATCGGCAAGGCTCCGAAAATCGGACGCGGCCGTTGGCAAACAATACCAGACCAATGTCCACGGCATGAATTTGGACGTGTGGGCCGAGCGGCCGGCGTTGTGATCTTTGAGGCGCTGCCTCAGGTCGGCGGTTGCGCCGACATATTCCTGGTCGGGAAAGGTTACGCTACGGATGATGTAGACGTACCACATGCGAAGGTGCTCGCCGCGAAGGACCTCGAGTGGGCATTTTGCATGTGGTCATCAAGTCTGTCAGCCCGGCTGCGTTCGCACGGAATCAGGGCGTAGCCAAAGGGATAGCGCGATTTGGGAGATAACGAACCTGGAAAAGGTAGCGAGCCTGTTGAAGCCCGGCTTCGCCAAGAGGCTTCGCCGGGCACCAAGCTTCGCCCTTCGGGCTCCGTCGTGGCTGCGCCACGCGTAGCCCGAAGGGCGAAGCGTGGTGGAGCCAGGCGGGATCGAACCGCCGACCTCTTGCATGCCATGCAAGCGCTCTCCCAGCTGAGCTATGGCCCCTGAACCGAACCGGCGGTCTGGGCGACCGCCGGGGAGCACCGTGAACCACAGTTCGCGGACGATCTCAAGTGTCTTGATCGATTATTCTTCGTCGCCGCCCACATCGCCGATGATGTCGGTGACATCCTCGTCGCCTTCTTCCTCGTCGGCGATGAAGGTGGAATCATCATCCTCGTCGTCGTCGAGGGTCTCGTCGATCTCGATGTCGTCCTCGGTCTCGGGCACGACGGCCTTGACCTTGCCGGTGTTCTCCTCGGCATCGGCCTCCTCGAGCGGCACCAACTCCTCGGCCTCGGCGGGCTCAACCACGTCGGCGGCCGCGGCAGCGCGAGCAGCCTCGCCGCGCATGGCCCGGGTCGGCGCCACCGGCGCGATCGGCACGACCTCGCCGGTGTAGGGCGAAATCACCGGGTTCTTGTTGAGGTCATAGAACTTTTTGCCCGTCGTCGGGCAAATGCGTTTGGTTCCGAGCTCGGATTTGGCCACGTGCAGGCGTCCTGGCAATGTCTGAAAAGCGGTGTCTCACTTGGCTAGTTGCCGCGCCGCTGTCAATAGCGCTTTCAACCGGAAATCACGGCCCGTGACGGGCGCGGGCCCCTGTGATACCTGCCGGCTTCGAACCAGAAGGACCCCGCCGTGAGCGCGCCAGCCGCCCCGATCCCCCTCGAATCTCGCGCCTCAGGGCCGCTCTCGGGCACCTTGCGCGTGCCCGGCGACAAATCGATCTCGCACCGGGCGCTGATCCTGGGGGCGCTGTCGGTGGGCGAGACGCGGATTTCCGGGCTGCTCGAGGGCGAGGATGTCCTCAACACCGCGCAAGCGATGCGGGCGCTCGGCGCGAAAGTCGAACGTCACGGCGACTTCGCCTGGACGGTGCACGGCGTCGGCGTCGGCGGCTTTGCCCAGCCGGCGGCGACGCTCGATTTCGGCAACTCCGGCACCGGCTGCCGGCTGGTCATGGGCGCCGTGGCCGGCTGCCCGATCACCGCGGTGTTCGACGGCGATGCCTCGCTGCGCAGCCGCCCGATGCGTCGCATCCTCGATCCGCTGGAGCTGATCGGCGCCAAGGTGACCGCCAGCGCCGAGGGCGGCAAGCTTCCGTTAACCCTGCAGGGCGCCAGCAACCCGGTGCCGGTCGTGTATCGGACGCCGGTGGCCTCGGCCCAGATCAAATCGGCCGTGCTGCTGGCTGGCCTGGCGGCGCCCGGCGTCACCACCGTGATCGAGCAGGAGGCCAGCCGCGACCATACCGAGCTGATGCTGAAGCATTTCGGCGCCGAGATCGTCACCACCCCGGAAGGGACCCATGGCCGCCGCATCGCGCTCACCGGACAGCCGGAGCTGCACGGCGCGCCGGTCATCGTCCCGGCCGATCCGTCCTCGGCCGCGTTCCCGCTGGTCGCCGCCCTGATCGTCAACGGCTCGGATCTCGTGCTGTCGGATGTCATGACCAATCCGCTGCGCACCGGCCTGTTCGCGACCTTGCGCGAGATGGGCGCCTCGATCGAAGAGGACGATGTCCGCGGCGATGCCGGCGAGCCGATGGCCCGCTTGCGCGTGCGGGCCTCGAAGCTGCGCGGCGTCGAGGTTCCGCCGGAGCGGGCGCCGTCGATGATCGACGAATATCTCGTCCTGGCGGTGGCCGCTGCTTATGCCGAGGGCACGACCATCATGCGCGGCCTGCACGAGCTTCGCGTCAAGGAATCCGACCGGCTCGAGGCCACTGCAGCCATGCTGCGCGTCAACGGCGTCAAGGTCGAGATCTCCGATGACGATCTGATCGTCGAGGGCCGCGGCCACGTGCCGGGCGGCGGGCTGGTCGCGACCCATATGGACCACCGCATCGCGATGTCCGCTCTGGTGATGGGGCTCGCGTCGGACAAGCCGGTCAAGGTCGACGACACCGCCTTCATCGCCACCAGCTTTCCGGACTTTGTTCCGCTGATGTGCAAGGCAGGGGCGGATTTCGTATGATCATCGCCATCGACGGCCCGGCGGCCTCGGGTAAGGGCACCATGGCCAAGCGCCTCGCAGCGCATTACGGCCTCAGGCATCTGGATACGGGCGTGATCTATCGCGCCGTTGCGCATGCAATGCTGGCCGCCGGCATCGACCTGAAGGATGAGGCCCGGGCGGCGGAGGTCGCGATGACCCTGGACCCGTCGACCTTCGACAATCCGGCGCTCCGGTCCCACGACGTCGGGTCCGCCGCCTCCGTGGTGTCGGCGCTGCCGCGGGTGCGCGAGGCGCTGGTGGCTTTCCAGCGCCAGTTCGCCAGCGCGCCGCCGGGCGCCGTGCTCGACGGCCGTGACATTGGAACCGTGATCTGCCCGGACGCCGAGGTGAAGATCTACGTGGTGGCCGATCCGCGCATCCGGGCGCATCGGCGTACCCTCGAGGCGCGGTCCCGCGGCGAGCCGGCGGACGAGGCGGCCATTCTGGCCGACATCCTGGCGCGCGACGAACGCGACCAGAACCGGGCCGTCGCCCCTTTGAAACAAGCCCCGGATGCTTACTTGCTTGATAACTCCCATTTGGATATAGAAGGCGGCGTCCGGGCCGCCATCGATATCGTCGAGGCCGTTCGAGCGGGCCGCCAGCGGGTCTGATTTCCGTCGGCGTCATTGGAGGAACCGCCCGCTCCCGCCCTTGACCATCGATAGCTCGATTGCGGTTCAATCGAGCCCGATCATCCGGACGAAGCTTCATACGTATCGCATGTGCAGGCATTGCCGGCCCGCGTCGAGGCGCTCTCAGCGCACCGCGCGGACGTCTGGGGATTTGTGGACCTCCAGGCACTGTCCATCCGATGCGCCGATCAACCCCAAGCTGGCGAGAATGTCCGCATCTGGAGAACCAATGGCTTCGAGTATCTCTGCTAATTCCTACAATCCCAGCCGCGATGATTTTGCCGCGATGCTGGATGAGTCCTTCACGAAGGGCAACCTTCAGGAAAGCTCCGTCGTCAAGGGCAAGGTCGTTGCGATCGAGAAGGACATGGCCGTCATCGACGTCGGCCTGAAGACCGAAGGCCGCGTGGCGCTGCGTGAATTTTCCGGTCCCGGCCGCGACAGCGAGCTGAAGGTCGGCGACGAGGTCGAAGTGTTCCTCGACCGCATCGAGAACGCGCTCGGCGAAGCCGTGCTGTCGCGCGACAAGGCCCGCCGCGAAGAGAGCTGGGGCAAGCTCGAGAAGGCGTTCCAGAACAACGAGAAGGTCAACGGGGTCATCTTCAACCAGGTCAAGGGCGGCTTCACCGTCGACCTGGACGGCGCCGTGGCGTTCCTGCCGCGCTCGCAGGTCGACATCCGTCCGATCCGCGACGTCGCGCCGCTGATGAACAATTCGCAGCCGTTCCAGATCCTCAAGATGGACCGTCGCCGCGGCAACATCGTCGTGTCGCGCCGGACCGTGCTGGAAGAGACCCGCGCCGAGCAGCGCCAGGAGCTGGTGCAGAACCTCGAAGAGGGTCAGGTGATCGACGGCGTCGTCAAGAACATCACCGATTACGGTGCGTTCGTCGACCTCGGCGGCATCGATGGCCTGCTGCACGTCACCGACATTGCCTGGCGCCGTGTCAACCACCCGACCGAGGTGCTTTCGATCGGTCAGACCGTCAAGGTCAAGATCATCAAGATCAACCACGAGACGCACCGCATCTCGCTGGGCATGAAGCAGCTGCTGGACGATCCGTGGCAGGGCATCGAGGCGAAGTACCCGCTGCAGGCCCGCTTCCACGGCCGTGTCACCAACATCACCGACTACGGCGCGTTCGTCGAGCTCGAGCCGGGCATCGAAGGCCTGATCCACGTTTCCGAGATGTCGTGGACCAAGAAGAACATGCACCCCGGCAAGATCGTCTCGACCTCGCAGGAGGTCGAAGTGCAGGTGCTCGAGGTCGATAGCGTCAAGCGCCGCATCTCGCTCGGCCTCAAGCAGACCATGCGCAATCCGTGGGAGGTCTTCGTCGAGAAGCACCCGACGGGTTCGGTGGTCGAGGGCGAGGTCAAGAACAAGACCGAGTTCGGCCTGTTCCTGGGTCTCGAAGGCGACGTCGACGGCATGGTCCACCTGTCGGATCTCGACTGGAAGCTGCCGGGCGAGCAGGTCATCGACAACTACAAGAAGGGCGACATGGTCAAGGCCGTGGTGCTCGACGTCGATGTGGAGAAGGAGCGCATCTCGCTCGGCATCAAGCAGCTCGAAGGCGATCCCTTCGCCGAGCCGGGCGATGTCAAGAAGGGTGCAGTCGTCACCTGCGAAGTGCTCGACGTCAAGGACGGCGGCATCGACGTCAAGATCGTCGGCACCGAGTTCTCGACCTTCATCAAGCGCTCCGAGCTGGCGCGCGATCGCAATGACCAGCGCTCCGAGCGGTTCGCCGTCGGTGAGAAGGTCGATGCCCGCGTGATCCAGTTCGACAAGAAGGCCCGCAAGGTCCAGGTGTCGATCAAGGCGCTGGAAGTCGCGGAAGAGAAGGAAGCCATCGCGCAGTACGGCTCGTCCGATTCGGGCGCCACGCTGGGCGACATCCTGGGCACCGCGCTCAAGAACCGCGACGCGAAGTAAGCCTTCGATCGCCGTCATCAGATCAAAGCCCCGGCTTCGGCCGGGGCTTTTTTTATCCGCCCCTCCGGCTCTCTCCGCCGGCTGGCGATGTGCTGGCCGTGTCTTGGCGGGCCTGTGGCGGTCTCTTGGCGGGCCTTCCTTTCTTCAAAATGCGCCGTGATTGATGTAATCGGATAACGAGATATTCAGGCTGCGGCTGCAAAACGCGCCCAGATTTCCAGGAGCTGTCCATGTCGCTTGATTCGGATGTGATCGTCGATCGCCGCAGGCTGCGCCGCAAACTGACCTTCTGGCGCGTCGTCGCGGTGCTGATCGCGATCGCAGCGCTGTCCGCCATCGGTCTTGCGATGTCGCCGCGCGGCCGCACCGCGCTCTCGACGTCAGGCTCGATCGCCCGCGTCAACATCGAAGGCCTGATCCGCAGCGACCACGAGCGCGTCGAGGCGCTGGAGCGGCTGGAGAACTCATCGGCCGAGGCCGTGATCGTTCACATCAATTCGCCGGGCGGAACCACTGCCGGCTCCGAACAGCTCTACGATTCCCTGGTGCGGCTGAAGGCGAAGAAGCCGCTGGTCGTGGTCGTCGAAGGGCTCGCCGCGTCCGGCGGCTATATCGGCGCGATCGCCGCGGACCACATCGTCGCGCAGCAGAGCTCGCTGGTCGGCTCGATCGGCGTGCTGTTCCAATATCCGAATGTCAGCGAATTGTTGAAGACGATCGGCGTCAAGGTCGAAGAGGTGAAGTCCTCGCCGCTGAAGGCGGCGCCGAACGGCTATGAACCGACCAGCCCGGAAGCGCGCGCCGCGCTCGACGCCCTGGTCAAGGATTCCTACGCCTGGTTCCGCGGCCTCGTGAAGGATCGCCGCGGGATGGATGACGCGCTGCTCGAGAAGGTGGCGGACGGCCGCGTCTTCACCGGCCGGCAGGCGATCGAACTCAAGCTGATCGACGAGCTCGGCGACGAGAAGACGGCGGTGGCCTGGCTCGTGGCCAACAAGAACGTCAAGAAGGATCTGCCGGTGCGCGACTACAAGCTCGTGCCGCGGTTCGGTGACTTGACCTTCCTGCGCACCGCGACCTCACTGGTGCTCAATGCCGTCGGCCTGTCCGGGATCGCGCATCAGATCGAGCAGGCCGGGGTCGTGCAGGCGGTCGACCGGCTGGGACTTGACGGCATGCTCGCATTGTGGACGCCGGCCGCGGGAAATTGAACCCGCCAAGACCTTCATGGTCACAAAGATCACGTCCTGCGTGTGCTGCGAGGAGGGTCGGGGATCGGGTCGCGCGCCCGATTCACGGCCTCGGCGAATGATTTAGCGTCTTGACAGTCCAGCATATTTTCACGGAAATGGGAGCTGTCTCCCCGGGTACATTTTCTCGATGATCAAATCCGAGCTTGTTCAGCGTATCGCCGAGCACAACCCGCACCTCTACCAGCGGGATGTCGAGAACATCGTCAATGCGATCCTTGATGAGATCGTGGCTGCGCTGGCGCGTGGTGATCGCGTCGAGCTGCGCGGCTTCGGTGCCTTCTCGGTCAAGCATCGGCCCGCACGCGCCGGGCGCAACCCGCGCACCGGCGCCCATGTACCCGTGGACCAGAAGAGCGTCCCGTTCTTCAAGACGGGCAAGGAAATGCGCGAGCGGCTGAACCGGGACAATCCCGCCGGCGCAGCCGACACCGACGATTGATCCCGTCTCGCGGCCGACCTGCGCGTCGTTTGCGGATGATTTCACGGCGAACCCAGCCTGATTGATACGAGCGAACGCATGCGAAGATTCCTCACCGTCGTGATCGTCGTTCCCTTGCTGGTGTTGTTCGTCGTCTTTGCCGTCGCGAACCGGCATTTCGTTACCGTCTCGTTCGACCCCTTCAACGCGGTCGACCCCGCTTTATCGGTCTCGATTCCGCTCTTCGCCCTGATCATCGCCGTTGCGATCCTGGGCGTCATTGCCGGTGGCTGCGCCACCTGGATCGGCCAGCGTCGATGGCGGCGTGCCGCCCGCCGGCACTTGGCCGATGCCGAAGCGGCACGGGCCCAAGTCGCGCAGCTGAGCGCCGCGGTGCGTGCCAACCAGGGCCCGTCACAATCCCTGGTTCCTGCCGCGCCGGCCCGGCTTTTCGCCCCTTATGGGCGAGACAAGCAGGGCGCCGCGTTGTAGAAGGCGGCCGAGGCCGGACGGCGATCGGAATCCGTCGGTCCAGGTAATCTTTTCCGTCCGGACGCGCGTTCTTCACAGATGTCCCTGCTCGTCAAAATCTGCGGCCTGACCACGCCCGAGACCCTCGGTGCCGCGCTCGACGCGGGGGCCGAGATGGTCGGCTTCGTGTTCTTTCCGCCGTCACCTCGTCACGTCGGCCTGACGGCCGCGCGAGAGCTCGGACAACAGGCGAAAGGGCGCGCGCTGAAGGTCGCGCTGACGGTCGATGCCGATGATGCGACCTTTGAGAACATCGTCGAGACCCTGCGTCCGGATCTGCTGCAGCTGCATGGTCGCGAGAGCGTTGCGCGCATCCGCGATCTCAAGCAGCGCTTCGGCTTGCCGGTCATGAAGGCGATTGCTGTCGCGACGACAGCAGATCTCGTGCCGCTGGCCGGCTACGCCGATGTCTGCGACCGTATCCTGTTCGATGCCCGTGCACCGAAGGATGCCACCCGTCCGGGCGGACTGGGCGCCACGTTCGACTGGCATGTCCTCGACGCCCTCGCGCTGGATCGCCCGTTCATGGTCTCCGGTGGCCTGAGCGCCGACAACGTCGCTGAGGCCGTGCGGATCACGCGCGCCGGCGGCGTCGACGTATCATCCGGCGTCGAGCGGGCGCCGGGCGTGAAGGATTGCGACATGATTCGGAATTTCATCCGCGCGGCGCGCGCCGCTGAAGAGTTGAGCGTTCAATGACGACAGCACGTCCAAATTCCTACCGCAGCGGTCCTGACGAGCGCGGGCATTTCGGCATCTTCGGCGGCCGCTTCGTGGCCGAAACCCTGATGCCGCTGATCCTGGATCTGGAAAAGGCCTATGCCGACGCCAAGGCCGATCCGGCGTTCCAGGCCGAGATGAACAGCTATCGGACGCATTATGTCGGCCGTCCGTCGCCGCTGTACTACGCCGAACGTCTGACCCAGCATCTCGGCGGCGCCAAGATCTATTTCAAGCGCGATGAGCTCAATCATACCGGCTCGCACAAGGTCAACAACGTGCTTGGCCAGATCATGCTGGCGCGCCGCATGGGCAAGCGGCGCATCATCGCGGAGACGGGTGCCGGCCAGCATGGCGTCGCCACCGCCACGCTGTGCGCCCGCTTCGGGCTGGATTGCGTGGTCTATATGGGCGCGGTCGACGTCGAACGTCAGCAGCCCAACGTGCTCCGCATGGAGATGCTCGGCGCCAAGGTGGTGCCGGTGCAGTCGGGTGCGCGCACGCTGAAGGACGCGATGAACGAGGCGCTGCGCGACTGGGTCACCAACGTCCACGACACGTTCTACTGCATCGGCACGGTCGCCGGTCCGCACCCTTATCCGATGATGGTGCGCGACTTCCAGTCGGTGATCGGCGACGAGACGCGGGTGCAGATGCAGGAGGCCGAAGGCCGGCTGCCGGATTCCCTGGTCGCCTGCATCGGCGGCGGCTCCAATGCGATGGGCCTGTTTCATCCCTTCCTCGACGATCCCTCCGTCGAGATCTTCGGCGTCGAAGCCGCAGGCCATGGCCTGACGCAGCTGCATGCCGCGTCGATCGCCGGCGGCCGTCCCGGCGTGCTGCACGGCAACCGCACCTATCTGCTGATGGACGAGGACGGCCAGATCGCCGAGGCGCATTCGATCTCGGCCGGCCTCGATTATCCCGGCATCGGCCCTGAGCATTCCTGGCTGTTCGAAGCCAAGCGCGTGACCTATCTCTCGGCCACCGATGACGAGGCGCTGGCGGCGTTCCAGCTGCTGTCGCGGCTGGAAGGCATCATCCCGGCGCTCGAACCGGCGCATGCCATCGCCAAGGTGATGGAGCTCGCGCCGAAGAAGCCGAAGGACCACCTGATGGTCGTCAATCTGTGCGGCCGCGGCGACAAGGACGTGCCGCAGGTCGGTGAGATCCTGCGAAAGAGGGCGAAAGAGTCGTGACCAGCCGAATGGATGCGCGCTTCGCGCAGTTGAAGAAGGAAGGCCGCTCGGCGTTCGTCACCTTCGTGATGGGTGGCGACCCCGACCCTGAAACCTCGCTCGCGATCGTCAAGGCGCTGCCGCAGGCGGGCGCCGACATCATCGAGATCGGCATGCCGTTCACCGATCCGATGGCCGACGGTCCGTCGATCCAGGCCGCCGGCCTGCGCGCGCTCAAGGCCGGCATGACCTTGAAGAAGACGCTGCAACTGGTGCGCAGCTTCCGTGAGGGTGACGCAGCGACGCCGATCGTGCTGATGGGCTACTACAACCCGATCTATATTTACGGCGTCGACAAGTTCCTCGACGACGCCAAGGCGGCCGGCGTCGACGGCCTGATCATCGTCGATCTGCCCCCGGAGGAAGACACCGAGCTGTGCATTCCCGCGCTGAAGGCCGGGCTCAACTTCATCCGGCTGGCAACGCCCACGACCGATGACAAGCGTCTGCCGGCCGTGCTCGCGAACACCTCCGGCTTCGTCTACTATGTCTCGATCACCGGCATCACCGGCGCGGCGGCGGCGGATTCGTCCGCCGTGGGCGCCGCGGTGGCGCGGATCAAGCGGCATACGGCGCTGCCCGTCTGCGTCGGCTTCGGCATCCGCACACCGGAGACCGCCCGCGCCATCGCGGCGAATGCCGATGGCGCCGTGGTGGGCACCGCTTTGGTCGACGCGCTCCGCGCCAGCCTTGATGCCGAGGGCCGGGCGACGCCGAAGACCGTGAGCGCCGTCGCCGATCTGGTTGCAGCCTTGGCCCAGGGCGTGCGCGGCGCGCAACAGGCCGCGGAATAGTCCGTCAACCACCCTATGACGGGGCGTCCCGGCCGGCTTGCCGTGACGCCGCTGTCCCGCCATATATCCCGGCGACCGCAACACGGAGCTTCTCATGAACTGGCTTACCAATGTGGTCCGGCCGAAGATCCGCAACATCCTGCGCCGCGAGACGCCGGAAAACCTCTGGATCAAGTGCCCGGATTCCGGACAGCTCGTGTTCTACAAGGACGTCGAGGCCAACCAGTTCGTCATTCCCGGTTCGAACTATCACATGCGCATGGGCGCAACCGCCCGGCTGAAATCGATGTTCGACAACGAAACCTGGTTCGACGTCGCGTTGCCCGAAGTGACGCCCGATCCGCTGAAGTTCCGTGACGAGCGCCGCTACGCCGACCGCATCAAGGATGCGCGGGCGCGGACCGGCATGAACGATGCCGTCAAGGTCGGGTTCGGCAAGCTCGAAGGCATGGGCGTTGTCATCGCCGTGCAGGATTTCGACTTCATGGGCGGCTCGCTCGGCATGGCGGCCGGCGAAGCGATCGTGCGCGGGCTCGAGCTCGCGGTCGAGAAGACATCGCCATTCATCGTGTTCGCGGCGTCCGGTGGGGCGCGCATGCAGGAGGGCATTCTGTCGCTGATGCAGATGCCGCGCACGACCGTGGCCGTGCAGATGCTGCGCGAGGCCAAGCTGCCCTATATCGTCGTGCAGACCAACCCGACCACCGGCGGCGTCACCGCGTCCTACGCGATGCTCGGCGACGTCCACATTGCCGAGCCCGGCGCGCTGATCGGTTTCGCCGGCGCCCGCGTCATCGAGCAGACCATTCGCGAGAAGCTGCCTGAAGGCTTCCAGCGCGCTGAATATCTGCTCGACCACGGCATGGTCGACATGGTCGTGCATCGTCATGACCTGCGCCCGACCCTGGCGCGGCTCTGCCGCCTGCTGACCAAATCGCCGGCTGTCGAACACCCCAAGCCGGCTCCGCAGCTGCCGCCGCCGGCCAAGACGGTCGAGGCGGCCGATGCGCCGACGGTTGCGCCGACCGCGTGAACGATCTCGCCGCCCAGCCACGCCCTTCGCTCGACGAGCTGATCGCGCGGCTCTCCGCGCTGCACCCGAGCAGGATCTCGCTCGGGCTTGAGCGCATGCACCGGCTGCTCGCGCAGCTCGACCATCCCGAGCGCAAGCTGCCGCCGGTGATCCATGTCGCCGGCACCAATGGCAAGGGCTCGACGGTCGCCTATCTGCGCGCGATGCTCGAAGCCGCCGGCCTGCGCGTCCACGTTTTCACCTCGCCCTGGCTGGTGCGTATCAACGAGAGCTATCGGCTCGGCAAGGTCGGCGGCGGCGTCCTGGTCGATGATGACGAACTGATCTCCGCGCTGCTGGAATGCGAGCGGGTCAATGCTGGCGCGCCGATCACCTTCTTCGAGGTCAAGACCGTCGCGGCCTTCCTGCTGTTCGCGCAGCATCCTGCCGATGTCGTTCTGCTCGAAGTCGGCCTTGGCGGCCGGCTCGATTCGACCAACGTGATCGATCAGGTCGCGGGCTCCGTGCTGACGCCGATCAGCATGGACCATATGGAATTCCTTGGCGACACGCGCGCACTGATCGCCGCCGAAAAAGCCGCCATCATCAAGCGCGGCTGTCCGGTGATCTCGGCGGCGCAGGAGTCGGATGCAATGGCCGTGATTGAGCGCGAGGCCAAACGGCAGCGCGCGCCGCTGTTCGCAGCCGGTGAGAGCTGGCATGTGAGCGTCGAGCGCAATCGGCTCGTTTATCAGGATGATCGCGGTCTGCTCGATCTGCCGGCGCCGAGATTGTTCGGTCGCCACCAGTTCGACAATGCGGGGCTGGCCATCGCGACCTTGCGCGCGATCGATCAGTTCAGGCTCACCACCAAGGCATTCGAGGACGGCATCGTCAACGCCGAATGGCCGGCGCGCATGCAGCGGCTGTCGAGCGGTGCCCTCACCACGCTCGGACCGCAAGGGGCCGAGATCTGGCTCGACGGCGGGCATAATGCCGAAGGCGGTCGCGTCGTCGCCGCTGCGCTCGGCGATCTCGAAGAACGCGTCTCGCGGCAGCTCGTCGTGATCGTCGGCATGATGGGCAACAAGGATGCGGCGGCTTTCCTGGCCAATTTTGCCGGGCTGACGCGCCATATCATCGTCGTGCCGATTCCGAACGAGAGCAAGGCGATGGCGCCGGCCGATCTCGCCGCGGCGGCGCGCACGCTCGGCATGCGCGTCGAGATCGCCGATGGCGTGGCGTCAGCGCTCGCCGGCATCGCGCGGCTTGCCTATGAGGTGCCGCCGCGTATTCTGATCACGGGGTCGCTCTATCTGGCGGGCCACGTGCTCGACCTCAACGGCACGCCGCCGACCTGAGGGAAATGATACATGCGCTTCGCCGCGATCGCCGATATCCACGGCAACCATCTCGCGCTGGAGGCCGTGCTCGCGGATATCCGTGCTCAAGGCGTGACGGACATCGTCGACCTCGGCGACATGGCGAGCGGTCCGCTCGATGCGCGGCGCACGATGGACATGCTGATGGCGCTCGACGCGGTGCATGTACGTGGCAATCACGATCGCTGGCTGATCGATCGGCCGTTCGAGAAGATGGGCGGCTGGGAGCGTCCGGCCTATCCGCAGCTCGACGCCGGCCATCTTGACTGGCTGCGCACGATCCCGGCGACCGCCGTGTATCGCGAGCAGGTGTTTCTGTGTCACGCCACGCCCGAGGACGACAACGTCTACTGGCTCGAGAGCGTGGCGCCGGACGGCGCCATCACCTGCGCGTCGCTTGATGACATCGAACGACTGGCCGCCGGCATTTCGCAGTCGTTGATCCTGTGTGGCCACACGCACACTGCACGCGCCGTGCGCCTCCGTGACGGGCGGCTGATCGTCAATCCCGGCAGCGTCGGCAGCCCCGGCTATTCCTACAACGTGCCGCATCCGCATGTCGTGCAGGCCGGCACGCCCGACGCGCGATACGCGATCGTCGAACTCACGCCGGCCGGCTGGAGCGTCAGCTTCCGCCACGTGCCCTATGATCATCGCGCGATGGCTACGCTGGCGCGTGCCAATGGCGATACCGAATTCGCGTCGGCGCTCGCGACCGGCTGGATCCGCTGAGCTCACGCGAGCAGCTTCAAGGGATCGGCGATGGTCTGCTTGAGCTGCTCGAACGTACATTGCCTGGGCGATTTGTCGGGACGCCAGCGCAGGATCGAGGTGCCGTGGCGGAAGCGATCGCCGGAGAAATGGTCGTAGCAGACCTCGATCACCAGCTTCGGCTTGAGCGGGCACCATTCTGTCGAGCGCGCGGTCGACCAGCGGCTCGGCCCGCCCGGCGCATTGCCGGTGAAGCCGGGCGGCGCAATCAGCGGTTCTAATTTGTCTGTCAATGCGGGCTTCTCCTCCTTCTTGAGCGCGGAGGTGAAGCCGACGTGATGCAGCAGGCCGTCATCATCGTAGAGCCCGAGCAGCAGCGAGCCGACCAGCTTGCGGCCCTGGGCGCCCTTGTTGGTGGCGTAGCGGAAGCCGCCGATGACGCAATCGGCCGAGCGATGGCGCTTGATCTTCTGCATGCCGTCGCGATTGCCGGCCTGGTAGGGCAGGTCGATGCGCTTGGCGATCACGCCGTCCGAGCCGCCGCCCGACTGCGCCAACCAGTCCTGCGCGGTCGCAAAGCGGGTGGTGGCCGGCGACAGCCGGAAGGTCGGATGATCCGTGAAATTCGCCTTCGCGAACGCCTCCAGCGCGAGCCGCCTTGCGTGCAGCGGCCGGGCCATCAGCTCTGCATCCTTTGCCGTCGCCAGCAAGTCGAAGGCGAGGAACAGCGCCGGCGTCTCCACCGATAGCTTCTTCACGCGGCTCGCGGCCGGATGGATCCGCCGCAGCAGCGCGTCGAACGAGAACGACTTCGCCTGCGGCACGACCAGCTCGCCATCAAGCGTGAAGCGCGTGGCCTTCAGTGCCCGCGCGGCGGCGGCCACCTCGGGAAAGTAGCGTGCGAGATCTTCGCCCGCCTTGGACTGCATCGTCACGTCAGCCCCGTGGCGCGCCAGAAGACAGCGGAAGCCGTCCCATTTCGGCTCATACTGCCACTCGTGCCCGCGCGGGATCGCATCCACCGACCGCGCCTCCATCGCCAAGAGGCCGGATTTGCGAGAGGGGGAGCGGCTGAGGCGGGAGGGCATGGCGACATCCGGAAATCGCTGAAAACACCCCTCTCAACGCAAACGGCCGGCGATTCCGCCGGCCGTTCGACAAAAATGATGTTGCGGGCGCGTCAGACCGCGGACGAGATCCACTGCTGCAGCTTCGCCTTGGGCGCAGCGCCGACCTGGCGGGAGGCCATCTCGCCGCCCTTGAACACCATCAGGGTCGGGATCGACATCACGCCATATTTCGAGGCCGTCTTGGGGCTCTCGTCGACGTTCAGCTTCACGATCTTGACCTTGTCGCCCATCGCGCTCGAAATCTCGTCGAGGGCAGGGGCGATCATGCGGCAGGGGCCGCACCATTCGGCCCAGAAATCGACGACGACCGGGCCGTCCGCCTGCAGCACTTCGCTTTCGAAATCGGCGTCGGAAACCTTGCCAACGGCCATGGGATTACCTCGTTCGGTTGGAGGGAGCGGCGCTGATGTGGCGCCGCCGCAGCGTGGGGGTGAAAGTATGAATGGGGCGATGCCGGGTCAAGCGCGCTCACTCAGACGGGATCGGATGGCAGCATGGCGTCCAGCGCGGAGGCCGGAATCTCCATGAATTCAGGGGCTTCGGTCCAGAGCAGGGCGGCCAGGACGGCCCTCTTGGGATACAGCTCGCCAAGCACGGCCCGGTAGAGCGCGAGCTGGCGGATATAGGCCGGGGGTACCTCGGCGAGGTCCGATGGCGGCTGCTGGTTGGTCTTGAAGTCGACGATCAGCACTTCGGAGCCGGTCACGACGAGACGGTCAATCTGGCCGGACACCAGCGCGCGCGGTTGTCCGGGCAAAGCGAGGCGGCCGACGATCGACACTTCGGCCCGGCTGCCGGGCGCAAACACTGCGGCAAAACGCGGGTCCTGGATCACGGCAAGCACGCGCTCGGCGAGCCCTGTGCGCTGCTCCTCGGGCCAGTCGGCGGCATTGCGCAGCAGGTAGCGCAGGGCGGCGTCGCGTCGCCGCTCCGGCAGGACCTCCGGCAAGGACTGCAGCAGGCGGTGGACCAAGGTGCCGCGCTGCATCGCAAGGCTGCGCGCCGCTAGCGATTCGCCGGAGCGTACCGGCCGTTCGTCGGCGGAGGGATCGGACGGCCTGAGCACGGCGACCTCGCCGGGCGTCTCGGCGGCGACCGTGCGCAGCCACGCCGGCAGCTCCACGGGCATCTCCACCATGCGTCGCGCCTCATCCTTGGCGGTCTCCGCGATATCCTCCGCCCGCGCGTAGCGCTTGATCGGCCCGTCCTCGGTCTCGATCACCTCGACCTGGAGGCCCGCCGCGTCCAGTCCGCGCGCCATCAGGTCGTACCAGCTGCCGCCGCGGACGTTGGTCATGTTGCCGGGCATGCAGCCGCCGATGACCAGCCGATCCGCGGCGCGCGTCATCGCGACATACAGCAGCCGGCGATACTCATCCTCGGTCTCCTTGAGCATCGCCGCGCGCGCCGTGGCGACAGGCTGCGGATCATCCGACTTGCGCCCGGCCCAGACCACGATCTCCTGGTCGCCGTGCGGCACATGAATCAGCCGCAGCCGCTGCGAATCCGCCGGCGACGACGTCGTGTCGACCAGGAACACCACCGACGCTTCGAGGCCCTTGGCGCCGTGCACGGTCATCACCCGGATCTCGTCGCGCGAGATCTCCATGTCGCGCTTCACCTCGGTATCGGCGGCGCGCAGCCAGGCGACAAAGCCCTGCAGCGAGGCCGGCGCCTTGCGCTCGTAGGACAGCGCCAGTTCGAGGAATTCGTCGAGCGCGTCATTGGCCTCATGGCCGAGCCGCGCCAGGATGCGGCGCCGGCCGCCATCGCCGCCGAGCAGCCAGGCGTAGAAGGCGAACGGCGTATCCTCGGCGGCGCGGCGCTCGCATTGCTGCAGCCGGCGCAGCACCGCCTGCAGCCGCGGGTCATCGGCCGCCTGCGCCGTCAGCGCGTCGCGCAAAGAGCCGCGACGCTGCCACGCCAGCTTGAACAGGTCGTCATCGTCGAGCCCGAATAGCGGGCTCTTCAGCGCGATGGCCAGTGCGAGGTCGTCCTGCGGCAGCAGCAGCGCGTCGGCGAGGTTCATCAAATCGATGATCGCGATGTGCTCGGTCAGCTTCAGCCGGTCGGCGCCCGCGACGGGAATGCCGGCATGCTTCAACGCCTGGATCACGGCATCGAATGCGGTGCCGCGCCGGCGCACCAGGATCAGCATGTCGCCATAGCTCAGCCGCCGCCTCGCTCCGTCATGGCCGGTCATGGTGCCCGCGCGGATCAGCCGCTTGATCTCGGCCTGGATGCGCCGCGCCAGCTTCACCTCGGGACTCGTCACCGAGACGCCGTCGAACGGCGCGCGCCAGCCCTCGATCTCCTTGCGGTCGTCGCGCTCGCACAGGCTCCACAGCTCGATCAGGCTTGGCCCGGCATCGGTCAGCGAGTTGTGGACGGGATAGCCAATATCGGGCGAATGGATGCTGCTGTAGACCTCGCGCTCGCGGAACACGTGGTCGACCGCGTGCAGCACGGTCGAGCCGGAGCGGAACGAATAGGTGAAGGACACCGGATCGAACAGCAGGCCGGCATCGGTGAAGCGCTTCTGCAGCTGCCGCCTGCGGGCATCGAATTCATGCGGATCCGCGCCCTGGAACGAGAAGATCGACTGCTTCTCGTCGCCGACCGCGAAGATCGTGCGCGTCAGGCCCTCGCGCGCGCCGGCGCCGGCGGTGAACTCCTCGATGATGTGGGCGACGATGTCCCATTGCCTGGGACTCGTATCCTGTGCCTCGTCGATCAGCACGTGATCGACGCCACGGTCGAGTTTGTAGTGCACCCAGCCGGCGGAGACGCGGTTGAGCATGACCAGCGTCTTGTCGATCAGGTCGTCATAGTCGAGCAGCCCGCGCTCCTCTTTCTCGCGGCGATAGTTCGCGGCGGCCGCGGTCGCGATTTGCAGCAGCGCCTCGGTGCGGTCGCGCACGACCGCGGCGCGGCGCTTCTCGATCAGGCGGTCGAGCCGGCGCGCCTCCGACTCGAACAAGCCAGCAAGCCCGGGATTGCTGTCGGCGAATTTCTTGGTCAGCAGCGATTTGCGCGGCTCCTTGTCCTCGGTGAGGAACACGCGGAGATATTCGTCGACCTGATCGCTGCCCGAGAACGCCAGCGCGGCGCGGAGCTGGTCGGCCTGCTTCTGGTCCGTCTTGGCGCCACCATCGAGCCGGGCGGCGATCTCGGTCCAGTCCGCGCGCGGCAGGTTGGGACCATCGAGAATGTCCTGCTCGATTGCTTCCAGCGTCTCGTCCGGCGCGATGCCGAGCACCTGCCCAAGCTGCTGCGCGGCAACCTCGACGCGACCCGCGCCGTCCGTCCAGGCTATGAAATGATCACGGCTGAGACAGGCCTCGCGCACCACCTCCTTGAAGGTCGAATCGGCCGCGTTGGCCATCGCGACCTGCAGCGCGCGGCCGACCGCGCTGTCCGGCGTGCGCGCCGCGTCCAGCAGCACCTTGAGATTGGCGCGCTCCATCATCTCGGTCTGGTCGCGCTCGTCGAGCACCGAGAACCGCGCCGGCACATTGGCCTCGAACGGGAATTGCTGCAGCAGCCGGGTGCATAGCGCGTGGATGGTCTGCACCTTCAGCCCGCCCGGCGTCTCCAGCGCGCTCGCAAACAGCTTGCGCGCCGAGGCGCGCAGCTTCTTGTCGGGCGTGGGAATGCCGGTGGATTTGATCGCGCTGTCGAGCGCCTCATCGTCGAGCGTCACCCAATGACCGAGCGTCGAGAACACGCGCTCGGCCATGTTGGCCGCGGCGGCCTTGGTGAAGGTGATGCAGAGAATCTTCTCCGGCGGCACGCCGTCGAGCAGCAGCCGGATCACCCGCTGCACCAGCACATGCGTCTTGCCCGAGCCGGCATTGGCCGAGACGAAGGCCGACGCGGCCGGGTTCGACGCGCGCGTCTGCGCGTCGCGCACGGCCTGCGGGATCGGACGCGGCGCCTTCACCATTCCTCCACTCCCAGACCACCGGCCGCCGACCATTCCTTGATGCGGGCGAGGTCGTCATAGGCGCCGTAGCGGTTGGCCCACATCGACAGGTTCAGTGAGGTGTAGCCCTGATTGATGTCCTCGAAGCTGCGGATCAGCGCTTCGAGCTTGGCGCGCGCCTCCTGCGCGGCCTGGTCCGGATGCTGCGGCGGGTCGCTCTTGTTGATCTTCAATTCGAGAATGCGCTCCTCGCCCGGCGGGTTGTTGCCGGACAACCTGATATAGACGAGCTGGCTGATCAGGCTGCCGGCGGGGATGCCGTCGAACCCACCTTCGCGCAGGATCGCCGCTTCCAAGGTGAGCTGCGGCGACAGGCCCATGCGCACCTGCTTGGCCGTCGGCGGCTGGCCGGTCTTGTAGTCGAGAATGGCGTAGGTGCCTTCGGCGCGGCGCTCGATGCGGTCGGCGCGCGCCGACAGGATGAAGGTCCGGTCAGGACTCAAGGGAATGCCGATCTCGCCGCGGATCTCCGCAGTGATGGCGCCGATCTGCTCGCGGCGTGCGCTCTCCCAGGCCGCGAACCAGCCCGCGATGCGCTGGAAGCGCGGCCACCACAGCGCCCGCGCCTCGGGGCGCTCCATCAGCGGCGCAAAGTGCTTCTCGCCGATCTGCCGCAGCACAGGCGCGGGATCCGGCGGCAGCGCATCGGCATAGGTTTGCGTGAACTCGCCGATCGCCTCGTGGATCGCCGAGCCGCGATCCGCCGCCGACAGCGGCATGTCGACCGGGTCGAGCGGATCAAGCTTGAGGATGTAGCGCGCGAAGATGGTGTAGGGATCGCGCAGCCAGTCCTCGATGGCGGTGACCGACATGCGCAGCGGACGCGCCGCCAGCGGCGGCTTCGGCGCCGGCTGTTCGACCGGCTTCACCTCGGGGGGCTGGTCGAGCACCTCGGCATAGCGGACGTAGGTCTCGCCACGTGCGGTCGCCGCCTTCCAGCGGTCGGCCCCGGCGACGGCTTCGAGCCGATGCAGGAAGCGCGACGCGACAGCCGGCGCGCCGCCGGATTTCGCCGCGTGGGTCAAGATGACCTCGGGGGCGCCCAGCAGCTGCGCGAAGTCATGCGCCGACAGGCCGATGCGGCGCTCGGGCAGATCAAGGCCGAGCTGATGCCGCATCGGGCGGCTGAGCCAGGGATCGATGCGCGGCGCCGGCGGCCACACGCCCTCGATGAGACCGCCGATGATCATGCGATCGGCCTGCATCAGCCGCGCTTCGAGCGGGCCGTAGATCTGCAGCTGCGCGCCATGGCGCTCGGGGCGGCGCACCGCGCGATCGGAGAAGGCGGTGTGGAACAGGTCCGGATAGTCTGACAGCGGCGCCATCAGGCCGCAGCGCTCGCCTGAGGCGAGGAGATCGTCGAAGCAGCGCGCCAGCGCCGCGCCGTCGCGGTCGGTGAAGGCGGTGCTGAGACCGACATCATCGGTCGACAGCGCGATCAGCACCTCGCGATGCCGCGCCGCGAGCTCGGCGAAATCCTGCGGGCGCGGCGAGGCAAGATTTTCCAGCGGCGCCAGCGCGGTCTGCAATTGCGCGATCAGCGCGCCGGCGCGGTCGAGTTGCTCAGGGCTCAGCCGCGCGCGCGGCTCGGCCCGGTGCAGCGATGAGGCTTCGCCCTGATGCAGCCTGGTATGCTCGTCGCGGAAGCGGGCGAAGTCGCGCGCGAGCCCGCTGGTGCCGGCTTGCGGCCGCGTCCCGCGAAGCATCGCGAGCTCGAGCGTCTCGATCGCGCTTGTCCAGCCCTTGGCGGCCCGGCCGAGGCGGCACAGCGGGTGCTTGAGCAGCGCCAGCAGGGTCGGCGGCTCCAGGCTGCGCGCGGCAGCCTCGGCAGCGAGGCGCGCAAAGATGCCGGCCGGCGTTTCCAACAGCGCATCGCCGCCGGAATCGTCGAAGGTCAGGTGCCAGCGCGTCAGCGCTGCCATCACGCGGCGCGCCAGCGTGCGGTCCGGCGTCACCAGCGCGGCCGATTTGCCGAGATGGCGGGCCTCGCGCATGGCGATGGCAATCGCCAGGGCCTCCATCTCCGGATTGGGCGCGGCGACGACAGCGAGATTGTCCATTGCCTCGGCGATGTTGGCGGCGACGTCGAGCTGGCGCAGCCGCTCGTGCCAGACCGCGGTCGCTTCCGACGGCCGCATCGCTTCGGAGATCAGCACCTCGCGGCCGCCGCGGCCGGGATGCGCGAGCCGGATCACGTCGCGCCGCTCCAGGCCGAAGCGCTTGAGCAGCAGGTGCATCGCATATTGCGGATGGTTGACGGCGGGCGGCGTGATCACGCGGCCGGCGCGATCCTTGGCGCCGCCGATCGAATTCCATGCGGCTTCATCGAGATCGGTGTCGAGCCCGGGCAGCACCACGGCACCGTGCGGCAGCTTCGCCACCGCCAGCAGGAATTTTGCCGTCGCCGGCATCGAGCCGGTCGAGCCCGCGGCAATGACGGGTCCATCGGGATGCGCCGAGAGCCGCGCGGCTTCGGCGGCGATCAGCAGGTCGCGCCGCGCCGCCGGCTCGATGCGCTCGATCTCCTGCAGATAGGCCGGCCATGCCGTGCGCGCGATGCGCAGGAACTCCAGCGAATATTGCCAGTATTTGTCGAGCTGGTCCGGCACCAGCGCGTCCAGCGCCTCCCACGACACGCCGCGCGTCACCATGTCGTCGATCAGCCGCGCGAGGTCGCCGGCCAGCGCCAAGGTCGAGGCGGGGCCGCCGATCACCAGCGGCGCCGACACCGGCGTCTTGGCCCAGGCCGCCACCAGCCGCGCCAGAGTGAGCCGCCGCTGCAGATCGTCGAGCCGCTCCGGGATCTCCAGCGGCGCCGGGCCGAGGAATGCGTCGCGATCCTCGGCGAAGGCCAGCTCGTCCTCGTCGATGTCGCCGAGCGCGACGAGGCGCGGCAGCACCGCGGCGTCGGTCTTCAGCTCGTCCAGGAACATTTCGCGCGCGACACGGAGCGAGCGGCGCGTCGGCAGATACAGGGTCGCAGTCGCGAGCCGCGCAGGATCGCTACGCGCCTCAAAACCGTCGACCAGCCGGCCGTCCACCAGCGCCGCGATCACGCTGCGCAGGAACGGGGCCGAGATCGGAACAGTGAAGACGCGCATGGCCTGCGATTCGCGGTTGCTCAGGGCGTCTATATAGGGAGCGGTGGCTCGAAGGTCATACCCGGGGTGTGGATGGATGTTGATAGGTGCGTGACCTTCTCCCGGTGCTGGAGACTCCTTGGGCGTGAATAGTCGCCACGTTTCGGGGCGGTGCCGAATGTGAGCTGGCGGATTCGCCCGGCTACGCCGCGCTCTCCATCAGCGCTTCTTCGGCTTCGGCGACCGCGGCCGGCGTGCCGACATGCATCCAGACGCCTTCGAGGCGCAGGCCGAACAGGCGGTCCTGCTCGTTGGCCTTGTCGAACATCTTGGTCAGCGAGAATTCGCCCTTCGGCGCGCCGTCGAAGATTGCGGGGGAGATGATGGCGGCACCGGCATAGACGAACGGGACAACCTGGTGCTCCCGGCGTTTGCGCAAGGTGCCGTCGGCAAGCATGGCGTAGTCGCCGAGGCCCGAATAGCCGATCGAGGTCGCGGTCGGGGCCATCAGCAGCATGATGTCCATGAGCTCCGGATCGAAGGCGTCGGCGAGGCGCGACAGATTGTGGCGCACGCCCTCGATCCACATCGTGTCGGAGTTGACGTGAAAGAACGGCTGATGGCCGAGCAGCGGCAGCGCCTTGACCACGCCGCCGCCGGTGCCGAGCACCTGGTCGCGCTCGTCGGAGATCATCACGCGCGGCGCGGTGCGCGTCGCCGTGTGCGCGATGATCTGGTCGGCGAGATAATGGACGTTGACGACGGCCTCGGTGACGCCGGCCTCGGCGAGGCGGTCGAGCACGTGGTCGAGCAGCGGACGGCCCGCGACGCGCACCAGCGGTTTGGGCTGAGTCTCCGTCAGCGGGCGCATGCGCAATCCAAGACCGGCGGCGAGGACCATGGCTTTGTGCGGCTGGACGGGCATCTTCGAAGCATCTCGATCAAAGGTGGTCGACGCGAATCATACCACGCAAATTCATCTATCGTCTCGGTCGGTTGCGATAGCCTGAGGGGATGACGAATGTGCGACGACGGCCGCGTCGTCGTGACGCAAGATGCCGCAGCGGTCCGCGTCAGGCCTCGGCGGCCGCGCGCTTGTTGGCCTTCTTCTTGCCCTGTTTCAGGAAGGTGACGCCGATCTGGTCGCCATTGACCCAGGCCAGCTCGCAGCGCCGGTAGGCGAGGCCGGTCGACGACAGCAGCAGGAAGAATTCCTTCAGATGCAGTCCCTCGACGGAGCCCTCGACGGTCAGCTTGGCGCCGGTCTCGGAGACATCCTCGATGGTGCAGTTGCGCCGCCAGGTGCCGTCGATGCCCATCATGAAAGCCGGGATGCCGCGCTCGAAGACGACGCGCTCGCCCTTCATTCGCTCTGCCATCGCAACCTCCATCCACGCGGCGCAGCCGGACACCGCGGCGGCAGGGTAAAGGGAGACGGCTAAGAACCGGTAAAGCTACGGGGGATGCCGGGAAGCGTGTGGCTCGGCCACCCTCCCCCTCCAGACAGGGGCGATCGCACGCGAAGCGGGCGAGCGGGGTTGGGGTGAAGCCAAGGGCGACGGCGGATGTGGAGAGATCACCCCGCCCCGCTGCCCTCGCTGCCGCGAGTGCGTCGACTCTCCCCCTCCAGGGGAGGGTGACAGTGAGCGTTGATTGTCAGTCTTCAGAAAACGGTCGCGCTCACGCCACGCCCACCGGCGGCGGCACGTTCGCCGCGTACCAGTCGCGCAGCGGATCCAGGACCGGATGGCACAATGAGCGGTGCAGATAGTCCCAGATGCGGGGCTGGTGCTTGAGGTATTGCGGCTTGCCGTCGCGGCGGTTGAGGCGGGCGAAGGTGCCGAGCAGGCGGGTGTTGCGCTGGGCGGACATGATCGCGTAGTGCGCGGCGAATTCCTCCGCGTCGAACGCGGTGGACGCCGCCTGGCGCGCGGCGATGTAGCGCGTGCGCAGTGCCTGCTCGATGTCCGCCGGCACGTCGATGCGCGCGTCCTGCGCCAGCGACACCACGTCATAGGCCGGCGGGCCCATCACGGCGTCCTGGAAGTCGATCACGCCGACCCGGGCGATGCCCTCGCGGGCCGGCAGCCACAGCAGGTTCGGCGAGTGATAGTCGCGGATCACCCAGGTCGGCCTTGCCGCCAACGGCGCGTCGAGCAGGTCGCGCCAGAGCTCCAGGAATTCGGCGCGCAGCACCTGCGACGGCGCGACGCCGCGGTCCGGCAGGTACCATTCGAGCATCAGGCCGATCTCGATCAGCATGGCGTCGGCGTCGAAGGTCGGGACGGTGTAGGTGACCTGCGGCGCCAGCGGCAGCACCGATGGCACGTCCTGCGCATGCAGCGCGGCCAGCAGGTCGGTCGCCACTTCGTAGCACTCCACGATCGGTCGCGGCGGATCGCCTTCGATCACGCCCTCGCGCCCGAGATCCTCGGTGATGAGAAAGCCATGGTCGAGATCGGCGTCGTTGATCTTCGGCGCCGAGATGCCGCGGCCGCGCAGCGCGCCGGCAATGGCCACGAAGGGGCGGACGTCCTCGGCGAGATGCACGGCGCCGCTATAGGATTTGCCGTTGTAGATCGCCGGCCCATCGGGCCGCCTCGGCGAGTTCATCAGGATGAAGACGCGCTCGCCCTTATAGAGCCGCGCATAGGACCGGGTCGAGGCATCGCCGGCCATCCGTTCACGGCGGGATTTGGCGTGGCCGGCCTCGGTGAGGAATTCGCGCAGGACCTTGAGACGCGCGACGATCGCGGCGGCCTTGCCGGTACCGGTGATCTCGGCGCTGCGCGCGGTCTCGCCCTGGGATGCATCGTGGCGCAGCGCGATGTCGATGCGATCATGCGGCAGCTCGTCGCCGGCGCGTTCCGGCCATTCGATCAGCACCACCGTGGCTTCGGGCAGCGGTGACAGGCCGATCTCCTCCAGCTCCGACGCATCGCTGATGCGGTAGAGATCGGCATGCACCAGCGCGAAGCTCGGCAGCTCGTAGCTTTGCGCCAAGGTGAAGGTCGGGCTCGGCACTTCGAGCTCGGCATCATCGGCGAGGTAGCGGATCATCGCCCGTGCCGCGGCGGTCTTGCCGGCACCGAGATCGCCCGTGAGCGTGATCAGCACGCCCGGGCCGATCAGCAAAGCGAGGTCGGCCATCAAGGCGGCGGTCGCGGTCTCATCCGCCAGCGCGGTGGTGAATGTCAGTCGGTCCGTCATTCCGCGGCGTTGCGTTGCGCGATGTGGTCGGTCGGGAAGTCACAGGTGACCGTGGTGCCCTTGCCCACCACCGAATCCATCCGCACCTTGCCGCCATGCAGCTCGACGAAGGAGCGCACCAGCGACAGGCCGAGTCCGGCGCCGCGATGGCGCGAGCCCTGCGAGCGGCTGACGAACCAGTCGAACATCTGGTCCTTGAGATCGGGCGGAATGCCGGGTCCGGAATCGGTGACCGAGAACGCGACGCTGTGGTCGGTTCGGCGGGCGCTGACCAGGACGGTCGAATCCTGCGGCGAGAAGCCCACCGCATTGGCAAGCAGATTATAGAGCACCTGCACGACGCGGCGCTCGTCGCCGACGAAGGTGCCGACATTCGGATCGACCTGGACCTTGAGGCGGATGCGGTCGGTGGCCAGCCGGTCCTGCACGCCTTCCGCCGCAGCCTCGATCGCCTTGGCGGCGTCGACCGGCCCGAGCTCGAGCTTCATCGCGCCGGCGTCGATGGTGGCGAGGTCGAGAATGTTGTTGGTGAGGGCCAGCAGCGCGTTGGTCGATTTGGTGACGTAGTCGAGATATTCGGCCTGCTTTGGCGTCAGCGGCCCGGTCGATGGGTCGGACAGGAAATGCGCGAAGCCGATGATGGTGGTCAGCGGCGCGCGCAGCTCGTACGAGACGTGGTGGACGAAGTCGATCTTCATCTGGCCGGCGGCTTCCAGCGCCTCGTTGCTCTCGCGCAGCGCGCGCTCGACATTCTCAGTGTCGGTGATGTCCTGGAAGGTCAGCATGGTCGCGCCGTCGGGCAAGGGGCGGCTCATGCAATCGAGGACGCTGCCGTCCTTGCGCTCGAGTTTCAGCGCGATGTCGAGACGGTTCTCGATCGAGGTGATGGCCTCGCGAATGGTGCGCCAGGCAACGGCGTCGTCGTACAGCGAGCGGCACCACGACTCGACGGTGTCGATATGCGGATGCTCGCGCAGCTGATCCGGCGACAGCCGCCACATCTTGGCGAAAGCGGGATTGAACAGCTCGACGCGGCCATTGGAGCCGAACACCGCGACGCCTTCGGCCAGGCTGTCGAGCGTCTCGCGCTGGACCCGGATCAGTCCGTCGAAGCGGCGGGCGAGCGCGAAGCTCTCGGTGACGTCGTCGAACAGATAGGTCACCCCGCCTTCCGGATTGGGCGTGGTGACGACGGAGAGCGCGCGGCCATCCGGCAGGAACCAGGTGTCCTTGGCGGCCTCGACGGCGCGATAGGCCTCGTGCAGCTTGGCCTTCCAGGCGCGGAAGTCAGCCTGCTCGGGCAATTTGCGTGCGGCGCGCAGGCGGTCGAGCACCGAGGAATCGTCCGGTTGGCTGTCGAGGAAGGCGGAATCGAGATCCCACAGGCGGCGATAGGAGTCATTGTAGAACGAGAGCCGGCGTTGGCCGTCGAACACGGCGACGCCGGATGACAGCTGGTCGAGCGTGCGGCGATGCGCCTCGGCCATGCGCACCAGGGCGGTGCGCAGCGCTGCAGCCTCGCTGGCATCGATGGCGACGCCGGCGCTGCCATTACTCAGCGTGAAGGCGTGCACATCGTGCATGCGGCGCTCGCCGCCGGTCACGATCGGCAGCCGGCCCTCGAAGCGGCCGGCGGCGCCAAGCGCGCGCTGCAGGTCGGTGCGGTCGGCGGAATCGAGCAGTTCGAGATTGCGGCTGATCGCGTCGGGGACGTCACGGGCGTCGGCGGCGCGCGCATAGGCGGGGTTGACATAAGTGAGCGCGCCATTGGCCTGTCTCGCCCAGACTGGCCAGGGCAGGGCAGCGGCGAGCGCGCGCAGCGACTCGGTCTCCTCGCCGAGCGCCTTGAACCTCAGCTGGGTCTCGGCGAGCTCGCGGCGCAGGCCCGATAATTCGCGGATGCGCACGATGGCCTGGCCGCCAATGGCCCGGCCCATCGCTTCGATGGCATGGCCATGCGAGCTGGTGAGATGCAGCAGGAAACCTTCGCCGGCCTCGCGCAGCGCATCGACCGCGCGATCGAGCTGCAGCGCCGGCTCCGGCGGCAGCCAGCTGCCAAAGGCGAGGATGCGTTGCGGCTGATCCTGCGGCACCAGCATCGCGGTGTCGCCGGAGATCTGCGGGCGATGGCCGCCGGCCGGCCAGGCGATCAGGATCTGCGGCTCGGCAAACAGCAGCGCGCGGTAGCGATCGGCTTGCAGCTGCAGTGCGGCGACATCGGCGCGCAGCCGCGCTTCCTTGCGTGCGGCTGCCAGCCGCGTGCGCACCAGCGCCACGGCTGCGACCACCGAGAAGCCGAGCAGCGCCAGCATCGCCGTCACCTCGGCGACGTCCTGACGGCTCAATTCGAACAGCGTCGTGACTGCATCCGCCGGCACGCCATTGCCTGCAAAACCCGGTGTCGCCGGAGCAAGCGCGGTCGCTGCGAGCCCCAACAGGCCCTTGCGCGCGAGTGACGTGCACGACAGCAGCGTCTGACGCATCACCACGATCACGCCCGACATTTTTGCCCCAAACCGCACGAAGTTCCGCGCGGCGCCGATCGCGTCGACCGCGCCGTTTCACGAATCAATCAACAATACCCGCTTCGGGACTCCAGCGGTAAGAGTCCAGACCGTGAACGGTGGTTGCGTGTGAGGAAAATGCGTCTATCGATCGGCGCTTTCGAGTCCAAATGGTGGCGGTCCGTGTTTCAACGGCCCGTCGAACCGAAGCCTCCGCTGCCGCGCGCCGTCGCCGACAATGTCGTGGTGATCGAAAGCGCGGCGCGCGCCACCGTTGTGATCACCATCTGCGCGATGCGTTCGCCGCGGCGGATCGTAAACGGTTCCTTGCCGTGATTGATCAAGAGCACGCAGATCTCGCCGCGATAGTCCGCGTCGACCGTGCCGGGTGCATTCAGCACGGTGACGCCGTGCCGCGCCGCCAGACCGGAGCGGGGCCGCACCTGCGCCTCGTAGCCGTCCGGCAGCGCGAGCGACAAGCCGGTCGGAACCATCGCGTGACTGCCGGGGTCGAGCACCAGCGGCGCATCGGCGGCCACCGCGGCGAGCAGATCCATGCCGGCGGCATGCGCGGTCTGATAGGCCGGCAGCGGCAGGCCCTCGCCATGCGGCAGGATCTGAACGTCGATCGCAATCGTCTCGGTCACGCGGCGGGTCCTATCGTTCGGGCGATCTCGGCGACCAGAGCGGTCGCGACCTCGTCCTTGGTCATGATCGGCCAGGACGCGACATGGACGCCCTCGGTATCCTTCGTCAAGAGATGCACGGTGTTGCGGTCGCCGCCCATCACCCCGGTCGCGGGCGAGACGTCGTTGGCGACGATCCAGTCGCAGCCCTTGCGCGCGAATTTGGCCTTGGCGTTGTCGATCAGATGCTCGGTCTCTGCGGCGAAGCCGATCACCAGCCCCGGCCGCCTCTCCTTCAGATTGGAGATGGTCGCGAGGATGTCCGGGTTCTCGACCAGCGTGAGCGGCGGGATCGCCGTGTCGGTCTTCTTCAGCTTCTGGTCGCCCTCATTGGCGACGCGCCAGTCGGCGACCGCCGCGGCGAAGATCGCGACATCGGCGGGCAGCTCGGCCTCGACCGCGTCGAGCATCTGCCGCGCCGACTCGACATGCGTGACCCGGACCCCCTTGGGATCGCTCAGCTCGACCGGACCGGCGATCAGCCGCACGTCGGCGCCGGCCGCCTGGGCGGCCGCGGCGATCGCGAAGCCTTGCTTGCCGGAGGAACGGTTGGCGATGTAGCGCACCGGGTCGATCGCCTCATGGGTCGGCCCGGCCGTGATCAGCACCCGGCGGCCGGCCAGCGGGCGCGGCGTCGGCGGCTTCAGCATCGCCACCACGGCGTCGGCGATCTCGGTCGGCTCGGCCATGCGGCCGACGCCAGCCTCGCCCTTCTCCGCCATCTCCCCGGCATTCGGCCCGATCATCTGGATGCCGTCGCGCTGCAGCGTGGCGGCGTTGCGGCGCGTTGCCGGGTTGCTCCACATCATCGGGTTCATCGCCGGCGCCAGCAGGATCGGCCGGGTTGCCGCGAGCAGCACGGCGCTCGCAAGGTCGGAGGCCAAGCCCTGCGCCATCTTGGCCATCAGGTCGGCGGTCGCGGGCGCCACCACGATCAGGTCGCAGTCGCGCGCCAGCCGGATGTGGCCGACATCGAACTCGCTGCGTGCGTCGAACAGGTCGGTGAAAACGCGCTCGCCCGACAGCGCTGATGCGGCCAGCTCGGTGACGAATTGCGTCGCCGCCTTGGTCAGCACGCAGCGGACCTGGATGTGGCGCTCCTTCAGCCGCCGGATCAGGTCGAGCGACTTGTACGCGGCGATGCCGCCGCCGATGATCAGGGTGACGCGGGCCTCGCGTGCGACGCCGGGCTGCGGCACCATCGGCTCGGGCGGGGGGGCCGGCGTGGGCGGCGCCGACGGCGGTTCGGACGGGTCTGCCGGCTCGATCAGCCCGCGCAGGATGACCCGGACTTCCTCCTCGACGGAGCGGCCATTCTGCGCCGAGCGCAGCCGCAGATAGGTCTTGAGCGTCTCGTCGAGCTTGCGGATGGTCAGGCTGGCCATGACCGCCTCCCCAGCATTGTTGTTATGAGAGCAATGCTAGCAAAACTTGCAGGCAGTGCAATCATATTTCGAGAAGCTGAGATGAGCTGTGGCCGAGCAGGCGGTCTGCTCCCTCTCCCCGTTCTTGCGGGGAGAGGGTCGGGGTGAGGGGCAGAGCTGCGCCGTGCTCGCGGTGAGAGCTGGGCTCTCAGGGCGTCACAGCCGGAGCACCGCGAACAGGATACCGATGAAGGTCAGCGCGATGACCCACAGCGCGATGGCGCGCCAGCGGCTCTTCTTGCCTTCGGTGCGGCCCATCGCGGCGATGGTCTCGGGCGACAGGCGCAGACCGTCGCGGGTCATGGTTTCCATGTGCTCGAGCACGGCGGCGGCGCGGGCGGCGAGCACCGGCAAGGTCGCGGTCAGCCGGGCGAGCTCGCCGATGCCGGTGACGGCGCCCTCGATGCGGCCGATGGGGCCGAGATTGCGCTCGATCCATTCGCGCACCACGGGATCGGCGATCTTCCAGATGTCGAGCTTGGGATCGAAGCCGCGCGCGACACCCTCGACCACCACCATGGTCTTCTGCAGCAGGATCAGTTCGGGCCGGGTGCGCATGTCGAACAGGCCGGTGACCTCGAGCAGCAGGGTCAGCAGCTTGGCCATCGAAATCTCTTCGGCCGTGCGGTTGTGGATCGGCTCGCCGATGGCGCGGATGGCCTGCGCGAAATTCTCCACCGAATGATGTGGCGGCACGTAGCCGGCCTCGAAATGCACCTCGGCGACGCGGCGATAGTCGCGGGTGATGAAGCCGAGCAGGATTTCGGCGAGGAAGCGCCGCTCCTTCATGCCGAGCCGGCCCATGATGCCGAAATCGACCGCGACCAGGCGTCCCTCCTTGTCGAGGAACAGATTGCCCGGATGCATGTCGGCATGGAAGAAGCCGTCGCGCAGCGCGTGGCGCAGGAAGCTCTGGATCACCTTGCGGCCGATATCGGGCAGGTCGACGTCGGCCTGGGCGAGGCGGGCGTGGTCGTTCAGCGCGATGCCGTCGATCCACTCCATGGTCAGGACGTTGTTGGCGGTGCGGTCCCAGTCGACGGTCGGCACGCGGAAGTCCGGATCGTCGCGCGTGTTCTCGGCCATCTCCGACAGCGCGGCGGCCTCGAGCCGCAGATCCATCTCCATCGCGACCGAGCGCGACATCGTGTTGATGACCTCGACGAGGCGCAGCCGGCGCGCTTCCGACGAATGCGCCTCGGCCTTCTCGGCGACGAAGAAGAAGTCCGAGAGGTCGCGGCGAAACCGCGCGGCCACGTTCGGCCGAAGCACCTTGACGGCGACGGCGTGGCGGATGCCGTCGCGCTCGACCTCGCCGCGATGCACCTGGGCGATCGAGGCGGCGGCTACGGGGGCGCTGAGCGAGACGAACACCTGGCTGATCGGCCGCTCCAGCGCGGTCGCGATGACGGCTTCGGCCTCGGCCTGCGGAAACGGCGGCAGCCGGTCCTGCAAGGATTCGAGATCGCGCGCCATGACGACGCCGACGACGTCGGGCCGGGTCGCCAGGAACTGGCCGAGCTTGAGATAGGCCGGCCCCATCCGCTCCAGCGCGCGCGACAGCCGTGGCCCGGACTTGGCGCCGGGACGTTCGACAAGACGCGCCAGCTTGAGCGCAAGTTGGCCGGGCGGCGGCGCCAGGCTCGGGTCGACGGCACCGAACACACCCTCGCGCGCGAACACGAAGGCGGCCCGGGCGAGCCGCGTGATATGGGTCAGTGCGGAGATCACAAACGCCAGCCGGAATGAAGCGCGACGATGCCGCCGGAGAGGGTCTGCCAGGAGACGCGCGAGAAGCCCGCCGCCGAGATCATCTCGGCGAAGGCATTGGGACGCGGAAACTGGCGGATCGATTCGACGAGATAGCGGTAGGACTCGGCATCGCCGGTGACGGCGCGGCCGAGCTGCGGGATCACGTTGAAGGAGAACAGGTCGTAGAGCTTGTCGAGCCCGGGCACTTCGACGGTGGAGAATTCCAGGCACAGAAAGCGGCCGCCATGCTTGAGCACGCGATAGGCCTCGGCGAGCGCCAGCTCGATCTGCGGCACGTTGCGAATGCCGAAGGCGATCGTATAGGCGTCGAAGGACCGGTCGGGAAAGGCGAGCTTCTCGGCATTGCCCTCGACGAACGAGACCTTGTCCTCGAGATATTGCTTCAGCGCGCGCTGGCGGCCGACCTCGAGCATGTCGCCATTGATGTCGCAGACGGTGGCATGGAAGCCTGCGCCAGCCTTCCTGGCGGCACGGAAGGAGATGTCGCCGGTGCCGCCCGCGACGTCGAGCAGCGCGAACGGCGCAGCGCTCTTCGGCGGGTTCAGCGTGTTGATCATGATGTCCTTCCAGACGCGGTGCAGTCCTGCAGACATCAGGTCGTTCATCAGGTCATAGCGCTGTGCTACGCTGTGAAACACATCGTTCACCAGCGTCTGCTTCTCGCCCAGCGGCACGTCCCTGAAGCCGAAATGAGTGGTCTGGTCCGTCTGATCCATCACCCTTACTCCGATACGGCACCATAGCGCCGCTGCGGCCAAGGCGCTATCACGTCAGCTGGACAAGGTGAATGGTCGTGGACGCAAAAGGTGAAATGAACCGGCATGCCTGAGCTGCCCGAAGTCGAGACCGTCCGGCGCGGGCTGCAGCCGGTCATGGAGGGGGCCAAGATCGTCGCCGCCGAGGCGCGGCGCGGCGATCTGAGGTTTCCGTTCCAGCCCGATTTTGCGAAGCGCCTGCAGGGCCAGACCGTCAGGGGGCTCGGCCGCCGCGCCAAATATCTGCTGGCGGACCTCAGCTCAGGCGACGTGCTGCTGATGCATCTCGGCATGTCCGGATCGTTCCGGGTCATCAAGCAGGACGACGAGGAGACGCCGGGCGAGTTTCATTATCCGCGCGGCAAGGACAGCGTGCATGACCACGTCGTGTTTCACATGTCCTCGGGGGCCGACATCGTGTTCAACGATCCGCGCCGGTTCGGCTTCATGAAGATCATCGGCCGCGGCGAGATCGAGCGCGAGCCGCATCTGAAGGATCTCGGGCCGGAGCCGCTCGGCAATGAATTCGACGCCGCGATGCTGGCAACGGCTTGCGCCGGCAAGAAGACGAGCCTGAAGGCGGCGCTGCTCGACCAGCGCGTCGTCGCCGGGCTCGGCAACATCTATGTCTGCGAGGCGCTGTTCCGCGCGCATCTGTCGCCGCGGCGGCTGGCGGCGACGCTCGCCACCAGGAAGGGCGAGCCGACCGATCACGCCAGGCGGCTGGTCGAGGCGATCCACGCCGTGCTCAACGAGGCGATCCGCGCCGGCGGCTCATCGCTGCGTGATCACCGGCAGACGAGCGGCGAGCTCGGCTATTTCCAGCACTCGTTCCAGGTCTATGACCGCGAGGGCGAACCGTGCCGGACCGACGGCTGCGGCGGCGTGGTGAAGCGCTTCGTGCAGAACGGCCGCTCGACCTTCTGGTGCCCGAAGTGCCAGCGATGAGGTGACGGCTGGCGTGCCTGAACGGACCGCGGTGCGCTTGTAGGGGCAGGGGGCCGGCGTATACTGCTGCCATGGCTGTCAGCGCGCCCGAATTGAAGGCATTCCTGCTTGCCACGCCGTTCTTCGGCGGCCTGTCGGATTCGAGCCTCGATCTGCTGGTCGCGCGGCTGGTCGAGCGCCGGTTTGCGAGCGGAGATACTATCGTCGCTGAGGGCGAGCCGGGACGCGCGATGTTCGTCGTGCACAGCGGGACGCTGGGCGTCAGCGAGCGCCTGGACACCGGCGGCGTCATCAGGATGTCGAGCCTCACGCCCGGCGACTTCTTCGGTGAGATGACCTTGCTGGAAATGCAGAACAGGTCGGCCACGGTGGTCGCGGAAACGCCGACCGTGCTGTACGAGCTCACAGCGCGAGAGCTCTATGCATTCTACAAGGCCGACATCCACGCTTATGTGATCGTGATGCAGAATATCAATCGCGAGCTATGCCGCCGGCTGCGTCGTGCGGACGCGCGCATCAAGGCGCTGGAGATGCGGGAGGCGGGATCGCCGTCGGTCCGCGGTGACGCCGGACTGCTATAGACCGGCGTCCCAGGATGAACTCGCCTCGTTCGCCGAGGTCGCGACGGCGTTGGTCCGCAGGGAATGCCGCTCGGTCCGTGGCGAGAGCCGCATACGCGACTCGTCACCTTCGATCAGTCGCGTCTCGACCCACTGCCACAGCAGCCGGATCTCGCTGGCCGATTTTCCACTGGCATGGAATTCGGTGACTCCCAATCCGGCAGCCAGCGCATCCTGGTGATCGTTGCGCAAGGTGACCAGTGGTTTGGCGACGACATCGGCGAGATCGCGATCGTTGTGACACAGCGCGTTCGCCGCTTCGCTGGCGCGCGGGCCACGATGCGGCGCCTGGTTGAGCACAAAGGCGAATCGCCGGTGGCTGGCCCGGATGATCTTCACGGTCGGCGCCGATGCAATGATGTCCGCGACACAGGGGCGCGCCGGCACCAGGCACAGATCGGCCTGCTCGATCGCGGCGCGGGTCAGTTCATTGATGCCGCTCGACGTGTCGATGACGGCGAGCGTGACGCCGCCGCGCGCGAACGCATCGAGGCGGCGAGCGATATCAGCAGGCTGTTGAATGGGTTCGACGAGGGGTTCGGCCAGTCCGCGGCAGCTCTGCCAATACGACAAGGTGCCCTGCGGATCGGTCTCGATCAGGCGAACAATTTCGCCGGCCTGTTGTGCGGCCACGGCCAATCCCATTGCGAGCGTACTCTTGCCGCTGCCGCCCTTCTGCGTGGCCAATACGATCGTGCGCATCATGCGATCCCCCGCTGGTCCGCAAAAGCCGGTTGCAGACCCCCGCAACGGAAGCACCATTCGAACCGTCGGCAGGATTGCCGCTGATCGCTCGCCTGTGAGCGGATCGACTCGAATGGGATGGCTCGAATCGCAAGCTTTTACGTCCCGCAGCAACTATGACACTTGTGTGACGGATGTAAATGTCAGACGGCGGCAGGCCGCGCCACGCAAAGTTGATAGTTGTGTGACGTGGGTCGTATCATCCGATCGCGTTTGCGGATGAGGACGCGCAAAATATCCGGCCGCTCGTTTGGCGAGCGGCCGGATAAGCGGCGAATGATTTGCGTGTGCGTAGCGCGGCGTAGCGCCGGGAGCGCTGCCTACAGTCCGGCTTTCCAGTTGATGCCATTGTCGGCCCAGGTGGGATAGACCCGGGTCACCGGCAGCTTGGGTTCTTCGGCCGGCGGCGTCAGCAGGATCGGGAATTCGACCTCGGCGTGCTCGCTCGCCTCCTTCAACTCGCCTGCCTCATGCATGACGTGGTCGCCGGCGAGCTTGCCGGCGGTCCAGCGCCACAGGCTCTTGATCTCCTGCGCGGACTTGCCGCTCGGATCGAACTCGCTGACGCCGAGGCCGGCGGCGAGCGCATCCTGGTGGTCGTTGCGCATCATGATGAAGGGTTGCGCCAGCACCTCGGCAATGTCGCGCGGCGCGTCGGCATCGAGCGCCGTGGTCGCATCGGTGATGCGGTGGCCGCCGCGGATCGGGGCCTGGTTGAGCACGAAGGCGAACGGCTTGCGCCAGGCTCTGACGACGCTGAGCGTCGGCGCGGTGGCCTCGATGTCAGCGACGCTCGGGCGCGCAGGGATCAGGCAGAGATCGCAATAACGGATCGCCGCAGTGGTCGACGCAGTGATGCCCGCTCCGGTATCGATCACGCAGACAGTCACGCCGTCGCGGGCGAGCGCATCGAGGCGAGTCTCGATCATCTTCGCGTCATAAACGGCTTCGACGATCGGCTCGCCCGTCGTGCGGCGCGCCTGCCATTTCGACAGCGTGCCCTGGCGATCGGTCTCGATCACGCGCACTCTATGGCCAGCCTGCTGCGCAGCCACGGCCAGACCAATAGCCAGCGTGCTCTTGCCGCTGCCGCCCTTCTGCGTGGCCAAAACGATCGTGTACATCGGGAGACAGTCCTTCGGATGTTGACGGAACCAATGAGAACGCCAAAGCTGAGCGCATCGCGGAAACGCGGTGCAGAGCTATTCTCGCTCAGGACAGTCCCGGCCCGATCCGACGGAGAACGAGGGATCGCGGTGGTCCGAATCAGCACGCCGACAAAACTGTTCGAACTATTTCACGCGCGGCCTGGGCTTGCACAGACCGGTTGACTACGGCGGGAGCCGTTCCGAGTTGATAGCAAGGTGCTAGGAAGTCAGCGGCTGCGTGCCGCGGGCAAGGGTTCGGCATCGTCGAGTATCCTCCCGTGCAGTCGCGATCCTGCACGTCAGATCCTCGCCGGCCGCCGTCGGGCCCTTAATTTTTTCTAAAATGTCATGCTTAATTTTGCGTAAACGCCGCGGTCAACGCACCGCAGCGCAGCGGCGACGCGTCACGCCTCATCGGCGAAAACGTCGATGTCGAGACTGCGCAGCAGATGATGCTGCTGGCTCGCCGAGATCTGCAGGCCCGAGACGCTCTTGATGTCCTGCAGGTCGAAACCCGTGAGGTCGGCGCCGCGCAGGTCGGCTCCCGAGAGGTCGGCCAGACGCAAGGCCGCATGGCTGAGATCGCTGCCGCGCAGCGAGGCGTTGACCAGCGAGGTGCCCTGCAGCTCCGCGCCGGAGAGATCGCAGTCGAGAATCCGGAGCGAGGACAGGTCGGTTTCGCGCAGCACCGCATTGTCCATCCGGCAGCGCTCGAACGTGCCCGCCAGCCGCACCGGCTTCTTCGACCTGGTGCGCGCCGACGAAAAGGCAAAGGCCGGCTTCTCGAACATCACGCCGGACATCCGGCAATCGGAAAACGTGACGTCCCATAGCTCGCAGGCATTGAAGGTCGTGAGCATCAGGTCACAGTTGCGAAAGACCGCGCCGCGAAGGTCGCAGAAGCGGAACGTGCAGCCCTGGGCGCGTTCGGCGTCGAAGAAGCGGCATTCCTCGAACCGGGCGCCCGAGAAATTCACGTTCGCGAATTCGCAGCGGCTGAACCGGGTCGTCGTCCATCGTGACAGTGCGAGTCCACCGCCGACAAAGCGGGTGGAATCGGCGCTGCAGTTCATGAATTGCGCCGAGTCGGGCGTGTCGTCATCGAAGCTGAACTCCGAGAGGTTCGTGGCCGTCAGGCTGGCGTTGCGCTGCAAGGCGCGGCGCAGGGCGTCGTGGTCGTGCTCTGACATCGTCGCCGCTCCGCGCTTGGACGATGGCGCTATTTGCGCACGCAGATGACCCGCACAGTGGCGGCCTTGGCGTCGAGCGACGTGCCGTCAGGCGTGACCCCGTGCGCCTTCAGAAAGGCGCGCGTCGCCTCCGCGCTGACCATTACGGCCTGCGTCGCCGGGATCATGGCCGTGCCGGCGAGCAGGCCGGGCTTCAGCAGCGTGATGCCGGCGAAACGGCCGTCGCCATCCAATGCGGCGCCGCCGGAGAAGCCGAGGCCCGGCGCCGGCGCGAGCGCGGCATCGCCGCTGCCAACGCCGGCGAGTTGCGCCTTCACGGTGCTGATCGCAGCGCCGCCGCCCTGGCTCTGCGGATCGGCGATGCCGACGATGTCGATGGATGATCTGGCGCTGCCGCCCGACAGCGCCAGCGGTTTCAGGCCGCGCGCGCCGTAGATCCGCAGCAGCGCCAGCCCGCGTTCCTTGTCCTCGGCCACGCGCTCGGCATGGCCGAACCCCGGGATGGTGAGCGCCACGCAGCCATCGCTGACCTCGCGATCGGTGATGATGGCGCCGTCCTGGGTCGCGATGATTCCGGTGCCGTAGTCGACGCTCCGCCGCGGTGCCGGCGCAGCGGCTTGCGTCGCCGGGAACGGGGTGAAGGCGCTCGACATCGCGATCACGACCGGCTCGACGGTGTTCTCGGTGGCCTGGTCGTAGAGGATGGTCAGGATGCGGACCTCGTCGCCCTTGAAGGTGCCGCGGATGTAAAATTTCTTCAGGTTCTGCAGGCCGGAGAGCACGAAGAAGTCAGGCTTGACGACGCTGTAGTCGACGGTGCGGCCGGGCTCCTTCTTCTCGCGGTCGGCCAGCGCCGCACTGGTCGGGCTGGCCTCCTTGCGGCGTGACAGCACGACCTGCACGGTGCCGGTGGGCGAACTCCATTTCGAGCCGGTGCCGTCGCTGCTCTGCTGCGGCACCAGCCTGGTGGGAATGCCCAGGCGCGCGCCGCTGACCGGTTCGGTCACGAGCTTCCAGCCGACGCTCTCCTGCTTGCGGCGGGCGGTGTCGGCAAGCACGGCGCGCTCCTGCGGATTGAGCACGCCGGTCGGCTTGCCGCCCTTGAGCTTCTGATACTCCTTGATCGCGTTGACCATGCGCTCGCTGACGTCGCCGGTGATGGCGCCGTTGTACTGGCCGACCCAGGCGAGATCGGATTGCAGCGCAAGCCGTTCGGCCTGTCCCATTGCATTGGCGGTGTCGGCCGGCGCCTGTACGCCGGGCCGGACCGGCTGGGTCGCGACGGGCTTGGGCTTGGCGCCCGGCAGCACGCCCTGCGCCGCCGGCGCGGGTGTCGCCTGTGCCAGGGCCGGTCCGCATGCGCTGATCGCGCCCGCGCAGATGAAGGTTGCCGTGGCCAGCCGTCTCATGACAAATCCCGCTGCTCTTGCCGCTGACATAAATAAGCACATCTGCTTGGTCGGTCACAATCCGGCGAGGGTTCAGTGTGGGGATCCGCGATCTCCATCACGGCCGACGGCGATGCGGCAGCGAAAGGACGTTGTGCAGAGATGCTGAGCGACGAGGAATTGGAGCGCTACGCCCGTCATATCGTGCTGCGCGATGTCGGGGGGCCCGGACAGGCGGCACTGAAGCGCGCGTCGGTGCTGGTGATCGGCGCGGGCGGACTCGGCGCGCCGGCCCTGATGTATCTCGCAGCTGCCGGTGTCGGCACCATCGGTATCGTCGATGACGACGTGGTGTCACTGTCGAACCTGCAGCGGCAGGTGATTCACACGACGCCCGATATCGGTCGGCCCAAGGTCGAGAGTGCCGCGGAACGCATCACCGCGCTGAACCCGCATGTCTCGGTCATCGCGCACCGGACCTGGCTCAACGCCGACAATGCGCTCGCGCTGATCGGCGGCTATGATCTCGTGCTCGACGGCTCCGACAATTTCGACACCCGCTATCTCGCCTCCGATGCCTGCTTCCTGGCCGAAAGGCCGCTGATATCAGGCGCGCTCGGCACCTTCGATGCCTCGCTGACGACGATCCGCGCGCATGAGCGCAACGAGAACGGCGAGTTCAATCCGACCTATCGCTGCCTGTTTCCGGAGCCGCCGCCGCCCGGCACGGTGCCGGCCTGCGCCGAGGCCGGCGTCATGGGCGCGCTCGCCGGCATGCTGGGCTCAATGATGGCGCTGGAGGCGATCCGCGAGATCGTCGGGTTCGGTGAGGGTCTCGTCGGCCGTCTCTTGATGCTCGATGCGCGCACCATGCGGTTCGAGACGCTGCGTTATAAGCGAGATCCGGCCAATCCGCTGAATGGCGATGGACCTGTCATCGCGGATCTGAGTGCGCATCGGAAGTAAGTGCCTGCCGAGCCGACAGGCGCGCACCTCACACTCCGCTGTCGTCCTGGACAAGCCCGCCGACGCAATGCGTCGCCGGGCGCTGATCTGGGGGACCCACTCCGTGCTTTCAATCAGGTGCTCGGAACGCGCCGCGCGTGCCTGTTCAGAGATCACGCGGCATGGGTTCCTGCGTTCGCAGGAACGACACCGATTGTGTGGCCGGCCAACGGGCCTACAGCATGCTCGGCAGCACGCGGTCCGGCGGGCGGTGGTTGTCGAGGAAGGTCTTGATGTTGATGATGACCTTCTCGCCCATTTCGACGCGGCCTTCGATGGTGGCCGAGCCCATATGCGGCAGCAAGGTCACCTTGCCGGATTTGGCGAGCCGCACGAGCCGCGGATTGACCGCCGGCTCGTGCTCGAACACGTCGAGGCCTGCACCCGCGATATCGCCGGCCTCGATCAGCCGCGTCATCGTCTCCTCGTCGATCACCTCGCCGCGCGCGGTGTTGACGATGTAAGCATCCTTGCGGATCAGCTTCAGCCGGCGCGCCGACAGCAGGTGGAACGTCGCCGGCGTGTGCGGGCAGTTCACCGAGATGATGTCCATCCGGGCCAGCATCTGGTCGAGGCTTTCCCAATAGGTGGCGCCGAGCTCGTCGGCGATGACGGGCGCGACAGGGCGGCGGTTGTGATAGTGGATCTGCAGGCCGAAGGCGCGGGCGCGCCGGGCCACCGCTTGGCCGATGCGGCCCATGCCGATGATGCCGAGCCTTTTTCCGCCGATGCGATGGCCGAGCATCCAGGTCGGCGACCAGCCTGCCCAGTTCTTGCCTTCGGTGAGGATCGAGGCGCCCTCGATCAGCCGGCGCGGCACGGCGAGGATCAGCGCCATCGTCATGTCGGCGGTGTCCTCGGTCAGGACCTTCGGCGTATTGGTGACGGTGATGCCGCGCGCGACGGCCGCCGCGACGTCGATATTGTCGACGCCATTGCCGAAATTGGCGATCATCCGCAGCTTGCAATCGGGCTGATTCAGAATGTCAGCGCTGATGTGGTCGGTGACGGTCGGAACCAGCACCTCGGCCGTGCGCACCGCGTCGGCGAGCTGGTCCTGGCTCATCGGCTCGTCGTCGAGATTGAGCCGCGCGTCGAACAGTTCGCGCATGCGCGTCTCGACCGAGTCCGGCAGCTTGCGTGTCACGACGACGAGGGGCTTTTTCCTAGCTGACATGTGCTGCTCTCATGAGATCCTTCAGACCTCATTAACCGGGTTCGCCGAAACTACCGTCGTCGTCTGAGAACGGCGTTTCCCTGGACTGGTCGTGTCGGATCTCGCAGGTGGGCCGATCCGTCCCTGACAGGGTTTCGCGAGCGATTCTCAGGCGCTTCCTGGCCGCTTGTGTTCGGTCCTGTCTAGCAGAAGGCCGGGCCAAGACAAGAAGCCAACGGCAGGCCGGGACCTGCGCTGCGGCAAGCCCTCTCTGTGCACGAAGGGGGGCAGCCGAGCGGTTCGATGGGGATCGGGCGAGGGATTGCAGGCGACCAGATCGGCGCGCGGCGATCCTTGCGAGGGAGAGTGAGTTGAGTTCGATGGCGTTGGGGCGTTTCGGGATGGTCGCGGTGCTCATGCTCTGTCTGTTTGACGGGGCAGTCGGCAGCGGCGCTGCGGCAAAGGATGTGACTCTCTCCACCAGCGGCCTGCCTGTGCCGCGTTATGTCAGTCTGAAATCGGATCATGTGAATGTCCGCGCGGGTCCGACCAAGGACAATGACGTGGCCTGGGTCTACACGCGGTCCGGCCTGCCGGTCGAAATCACCGCCGAATATGAGAACTGGCGGCGCGTGCGCGATTCAGAAGGCTCGGAAGGCTGGGTGTATCATTCCCTGCTGTCCGGCCGCCGCACGGCCGTCGTGACCATGAAGAACAAGGATGATCTGGCCGCGGTCTATGACAGCCCGAGCGCGTCCGGCGCGGTGACGGCACGACTGCAGGCCGGCGTCATCGCCCAGGTCAAGAAGTGCAGCAATGGCTGGTGCCGCGTGCTCGGCAACGGCTTCGACGGCTGGATCGAGCAGCAGCGGCTATGGGGCGTCTACGCCGACGAGCAGGTGAACTGACGCCCGCCACAGGCCGGTCCGGCGTGTTGCATGCCGCGTGACGCAATTCCGCTGCTGTGCAGACAACAAAATGCCCGCCATCAAGGCGGGCATAGCGAAACGCTGCGCTCCGGACCGGTCTGCTCAGCGCTTTTTGCGCAGCCGGACCACCATGTCGATCCGGGCGATCTCGTAGCCGTCCGGAGCCTCGGGCAGCTTCGACAGCGCGAGATGCTGATCCGGAATATCGACCAGCTCGTGGTTGTTCTCGAGGTAGAAATGGTGATGGGCGGTGACGTTGGTATCGAAATAGGTCTTGGTGCCGTCAACGCTGACCTGGCGCAGCAGTCCTGCGTCCGTCAGCTGGTTCAGCGTATTATAGACCGTGGCGAGCGAGACCGGCACCTTCGCCAGGGTCGCTTCCTCGTAGAGCATTTCGGCCGTCAGGTGCCGCGCACCCTTGCCGAACAGCAGCCAGCCCAGCGCCATGCGCTGGCGCGTCGGGCGTAGCCCGGCCGCCTGCAGCATCTCGTTGACGTCGTGCCACGGACAGCCGTTAAGAGCCGGCTGACGTCCGCTCCCAAGACCTTCCGGGGTACCCCGGTCATGGCCACTCATCGAGGCGTTGTTGCTCGCATCCACTTCAAGCACCACAGAATTCGCTCTCATCCACAACTGATATAGGGACGAAGTCGGTCAGATGCAAGCTTATCGCAACTGACCGATCTAGAACGCCCCTAAACTGCGTCTGGCGCCCGGCCCGGTTGCGGACCGGGATTCTGCAGCGATTTAGCGGGACACCCGCATTGACGCCGCAAACCCCTATGTTAGAGAGCGCCCGGACCCGATTTGCCTGCGCTGGCGAGCGTGGCGGGCTCTGGTGGCCGCATTCGCGGATACATATGTCGGTCCGCCGGCCCGCTGACAGCGGTCATCTTCGTCTGGCGCGATGGCCCAGCCCTCGTCCCGATGCGATGGCTGAGCAGCCAGGGTGGCGCGAACGGGGCGACGCGCGGGAGGGATCCATGTCGCGCGGCAAAATTTCCACCCAGGGATCGTTGAGAAGGGCCATCAAGCATGCCGGATCGGCGCAGCGTTTACGAATATGAGGATCTGCTCGCCTGCGGCCGAGGGGAATTGTTCGGCCCTGGCAATGCGCAGCTGCCGCTGCCGCCGATGCTGATGTTCGATCGCATTGTCGAGATCACCGAGACCGGCGGCGAGTTCGGTAAGGGCGTCGTGCGCGCCGAACTCGATGTCAAACCGGATCTCTGGTTCTTTGCCTGCCACTTCAAGAATGATCCGGTGATGCCTGGCTGTCTGGGCCTCGATGCCATGTGGCAGATGGTCGGCTTCTTCCTCGGCTGGAGCGGCGGCGAAGGCCGTGGCCGGGCACTTGGGCTCGGCGATCTGAAGTTCTCCGGCCAGGTCCTGCCGACCGCCCGCAAGGTCGTGTACAATGTCGACATCAAGCGCGTGATGCGCTCAAAGCTGGTGCTCGGCATCGCCGACGGGTGGCTTTCGATGGATGGCGAGATTATCTATCGCGCCAAGGACCTGAAGGTCGGCCTGTTCAAGCAGGGCGCCACGCCATCTTGAACCCGCGGGCTGCGATCACCGACAGTGCAGCAGGCGCGACTGCAACGAGACACATGAGCAAGGCGAGGCGGACATCATGAGGCGGGTTGTCATCACGGGCATGGGCATCGTCTCATCGATCGGCAACAACACCCAGGAGGTGCTGGCGAGCCTGTATGAGGCGAAGTCGGGCATCTCCCGTGCTGAGAAATATGCCGAACTCGGTTTCCGTTCGCAGGTGCAAGGTGCACCGACGCTGAATCCGGCCGATGTCGTCGACCGTCGCGCGATGCGCTTCCTCGGCGAGGGGGCGGCGTGGAATCACGTCGCGATGGAGCAGGCGATCCTGGATGCCGGGCTGGAGCCCAGCGACGTCTCCAACGTGCGCACCGGCATCATCATGGGCTCCGGCGGCCCGTCGACGCGCACGCAGGTCGAAGCCGCCGACATCACCCGCACCAAGGGACCGAAGCGGGTCGGCCCCTTTGCCGTGCCGAAATGCATGTCGTCGACGGCCTCCGCGACGCTTGCGACCTGGTTCAAGATCAAGGGCGTCAACTACTCGATCTCGTCGGCCTGCGCGACCTCCAATCATTGCATCGGCAACGCCTACGAGATGATCCAGTACGGCAAGCAGGACATGATGTTCGCCGGCGGCTGCGAGGAACTCGACTGGACGCTGTCGGTGCTGTTCGATGCGATGGGTGCGATGTCGTCGAAGCACAATGACACGCCCGCGACCGCATCGCGTCCCTATGACGTAACGCGCGACGGTTTCGTGATCGCCGGAGGAGCCGGTGTCCTCGTGCTCGAGGAGCTCGAGCACGCCAAGGCGCGCGGCGCCAAGATCTATGGCGAGATCGTCGGCTATGGCGCGACCTCCGACGGCTACGACATGGTCGCGCCGTCGGGCGAGGGCGCCGAGCGCTGCATGCAGATGGCGCTGTCCACGGTGCGCACCAAGGTCGACTACATCAATCCGCACGCGACCTCGACGCCGGCCGGTGACCCGCCGGAGATCGAGGCGATCCGCAAGGTGTTCGGATCCGGCGAGAAGTGCCCGCCGATCGCGGCGACCAAGGCGCTGACCGGTCACTCGCTCGGCGCCACCGGCGTGCATGAGGCGATCTATTCGCTCTTGATGATGAAGAACGGCTTCATCTGCGAGAGCGCGCACATCACCGAGCTCGATCCCATGTTCGCCGACATGCCGATCGTGCGCAAGCGCATCGACAACGCCAAGCTCGGCACCGTGTTGTCGAACTCGTTCGGCTTCGGCGGCACCAACGCGACGCTGGTCTTCAAGCACGTCGACGCCTAAAATTCCGATAGTCCTGTGTTCCTCGGCGTGAAGCCGGACAACAGCGCGAACGATTTCGCACCGATGTCCGGCTATCGGTGTATTTGAAGCCTGACGATCATCTTGGCTGGGCCGGTCCCGGCATGACGAAGGAGAGACATCATGCAGGGTCTAATGGCGGGCAAGCGCGGTCTGGTCATGGGCATCGCCAACGACCATTCGATCGCCTGGGGCATTGCCAAGACGCTGGCCGCGCATGGCGCCGAAATGGCCTTTACCTATCAGGGCGACGCCCTCGGCAAGCGCGTGCGGCCACTGGCCGCGGAGCTCGGCGTCAAGCATGTGCTGTCCTGTGACGTGGAAGACATTGCCAGCGTCGACGGCGTCTTCGCGGCGCTGCGCGAGGCCTGGGGCGGGCTCGACTTCATCGTCCACGCCGTGGCCTTCTCCGACAAGAACGAGCTGAAGGGCCGCTATGCCGACACATCGCGAGAGAACTTCTCGCGCACGATGCTGATCTCCTGTTTCTCCTTCACCGAGATCGCCAAGCGCGCCGCCGACCTGATGCCGGAGAGCGGCGGCAGCATGATCACGCTGACCTTCGACGGCTCCAACCGCGTGATGCCGAACTACAACGTCATGGGCGTGGCCAAGGCCGCGCTCGAAGCTTCGGTGCGCTATCTCGCCGCCGATTACGGTCGCCGCAGCATCCGCGTCAACGCGATCTCGGCAGGACCTGTGCGCACGCTGGCTGGCTCCGGCATCGGCGACGCCCGTTTCATGTTCGCGTTCCAGCAGAAGCATTCGCCGCTCGGCCGCGGCGTGACCCTGGAGGAGCTCGGCGGCTCCGCGCTTTATCTGCTCTCCGAGCTCTCGGGTGGCGTCACCGGCGAGATCCACTACGTGGATTCCGGCTACAACGTGATCTCGATGCCGCGCCCGGAGGATCTCAAGGGCGAGTAGTCGCCTCGCTCTGGCGGCATAGGCGGATCGTCGGCTGCGCGCCGCCATTTCGGCCTCGTTCAGCAGTCGTGTCTGGCGCTGGCGATGCCCAGTCGATATCACGGCGCGCAGCGCGTCCCCGTCTCACTCGTGTCCGAAATAGGCCGGCAGTCGCTGATCGAGCCGGAATTTGAGCATCGAGCGTGCCATGTCGCGCAGCACGGTGTTGTTGGCCGCGTCGGGCGGGGACGCCGGAAAATTGGCGTTGTCGACATCGCCTGCGCGTGACGGCGGTCCGACGCCGGACGTCAGGCGGGAGAGGAACGATTTCGAGCTCGTCGCAGGCTCGCGCGTCTCGAACGTCGTGCCGTCGTAGAGCCGGATATCCATCATGGTGAAAACATGCGTGTATCGTCCGAGGCCCTCGCCGCGGTTGATGACGCCGATTCCCGTGACCTCGTCATTGGTGGACGGCTCGCTGTCGGTGCGGCGCGTGACAACCAGATAGCTCGCGCAGCGCGCCGTTCCGGCCAGCTTCCTGACGATGGCCGTGAGCGTGCCGTTCTCGGCTCTGATCGGCGGGGATTGATAGTACGAATCGAACGTGCCCTTCGGAACGGCAATGCGGTGGACCCCGGCGTCCCCCGCGGCGGCCTTCACCCGCGCGAAGACGAGATCGTCGAAGCCCCAGGACACCGGCACTTCGGCATAGTCGTCGCCCAGCCGCGTCAGGCCGTTCTTCTGCACCGTGAAGCTGTCGCCGAGGGCGGCGATCACGCCGGTATCGCACGGGCCGCTGTCGCGGAAGTTCGTTGCTGACTTGCCGCCCTTGGCAGGGCTGGCCGCGGCCTTTGGCGTAGGTCTGGCATTCGGTGGTGCCGGCGACGATTGTGCCAGGGCATTGGTGCAGGACCAGAGCATGGCGATGAGCAGCGGCACTGATCGGCGAAAGAAGGTCACAGGGAGAGCTCGTTGCAGCGGGAGAGGGCAAACGGGTGGGGCGCGCCGTCAGACATGGGCGCCTGCATCACTCGATCTTCAGGTAGCTCGGCAGGTCGCGATCGAGCTTCGCGGCGACCAAGGTGCGCAGTCGCTCACGCAGGATAGCGCTCTTGGCCGCGGCCGCCAGCGGCTCGGGAAAGTCTGCATTGTCGAGCTTGTTGAGAGGATCTTCGGTGAGCCTCATGGTCTCGGCAAGCCTGGCGCCTGTGTCGGCTGAGAACGAGCCGATTTTCTCGTAGGACTGGCCGTCGATCAGCGTGATGTTGACATTCGCAAACAGATGCGAGTGCCGGAGGAGTGATCCGAGACCCTGATTATAGGCGCCGATGCCTCTGAGCCTCAGGGTGGTGTTGGGAATGGTCGTCTCGAACTTCGTGACCACGAGATAGCGGGCGCAGTTCGCATTCGTGGTGACATTGCGCACGATCGAGCTCAGGCCCTCCTTCGGATCGGGCAGGAAGCGCGATGTCGGGTGGTAGTAGGGTTCGAACGCGCCCGTCGGATAGCTGATCCTGTGGACAGTCGGGTCGCCGCCCGTGGCTGCACGCACGCGCGCCACTGCGAGGTCGTCCAGTCCCCAGCCCGGCAAGGTGACGTCGTCCTCTTCGGTTTCGAACACTGTCAGACCAAACTTGCTGACCGCGAGCTGGTCGCCGAGCGCCGAAATGACGCCGAGCCGGCACGGACCGCTCTCGACGGCGCTCGGTTTCGCGGCCGACTTGGCTTTGGCCGCCTTCTTGGCTGCGGGCGGGGCCTTCGCCGGCGATGCCGGCGTCGAGGGAGCCTGGGCCCAAGCCGCGGTCGTGAAAGCGGCGGCGAAGGCGATGGGCGCAAGGCGGCGGATCAGCAAGAGCGGCACGGGCATGGTGTATTTCGGGAATGGCGCAGATGTCGGGAACCCGAACTTTGATCGCTTGCGAACGCGGACGCAATGCTTTCCCATCGGCGCGCGCAATATTCGATGCCTGCACGCTCTGTGATCAGGGCGCCGCCGCCTGACGGCCCCGCTTCCAACGATAATATTTCATGATGCGGCCATGGACTGGATCGGCTTCCGCCTTCTCCAGCACGAAGCCTTCGCGCTCGTACCAGCGCCAGGCTTTCGCATTGCCTTCGGCGCAGCGCAGCCAGACTTCGTCGGGCAGCAGCTCACGCGTGAAGGCGAGCAGGCGGCGGCCGAGCGAGCGGCCCTGATGCGACGGCGCGATCATCAGCTGGTCGAGATAGAGCTGCGGGATGTTGATCGCGAGCATCGCCACAAGCTGGCCGCCGTCATCGGCCACGTAGAGACTCCAGCCATTGTGGACTTCGCGTGGCACCCGTTCCTGGAGAGCAGCGAGCAGCTTCTCGCTCGGGACATCCAGCCCGGTCGAGCACCAGCTCGCCATCCAGAGCCTGGCGACGGCGTTGTATTCGTCAGCGCGGGCAGGGCGGATGACCGGCTGGTGGTCCATGGCTGTAACCTCTGATGAGCTCTGAAGCTGACGTAAGCCCTCTCACCCGTCATTGCGAGGAGCGAACCGACGATGCAATCCAGGATCCTCGCGCAGCCCTGGATTGCTGCGCTGACGCGCGCAATGACGCGGACCAGCCGGCAATCGATCACAAAAAAGGGCGGCCCGAAAGCCGCCCTTCGTATCTCCTGCGATGCCCTGCCGGCTTTACTCGCCAGCGGCCTCACGCGGTGCCTCGGCGCCGCCTTCGGCCTTCTGCTTGGCTTCAAGGTCTTCGCCGGTGGTCTGGTCGACCGCCTTCATCGACAGGCGGGTCTTGCCGCGATCGTCGAAGCCGAGCAGCTTGACCTTGACCTTGTCGCCTTCCTTGACGACGTCGGTGGTCTTCTGCACGCGCTTGTCGGCGAGCTGCGAGATATGGACGAGGCCGTCGCGGGTGCCGAAGAAGTTCACGAAGGCGCCGAACTCCATCACCTTGACGACGGTGCCGTCATAGATCTGGCCGATCTCCGGATCGGAGGCGATCGACTTGATCCACTTGATGGCGGCCTTCATCGCCTCGCCATCGCTCGAGGCGACCTTGACGGTGCCGTCGTCCTCGATGTTGACCTTGGCGCCGGTCTTCTCGACGATCTCGCGGATCACCTTGCCGCCGGTGCCGATCACTTCGCGGATCTTGTCGGTCGGGATCTTGAAGGTTTCGATGCGCGGCGCGTATTCGCCGAGCTCGGCGCGCGCAGCGGTCAGCGCCTTGGACATTTCACCCAGGATATGGATGCGGCCTTCGCGGGCCTGGCCCAGCGCAACCCGCATGATCTCCTCGGTGATGCCCTCGATCTTGATGTCCATCTGCAGCGAGGTGATGCCGCTCTCGGTGCCCGCGACCTTGAAGTCCATGTCGCCGAGATGATCCTCGTCGCCTAGGATGTCCGACAGAACCGCGTAGCGGCTGCCTTCCAGGATCAGACCCATCGCGATGCCGGCGGTCGGCCGCTTCAGCGGCACGCCGGCATCCATCAGCGCCAGCGACGAGCCGCAAACGGTGGCCATCGACGACGAGCCGTTGGACTCGGTCACCTCCGACACCACGCGGGTGGTGTAGGGGAACTCGTGATGCGGCGGCAGCACCGGGTGGATCGCGCGCCAGGCCAGCTTGCCATGGCCGATCTCGCGGCGCTTGGTGCCACCGAGACGACCGGTCTCACCGACCGAATAGGGAGGGAAGTTGTAGTGCAGCAGGAACGTCTCTTTGTACGTTCCCGACAGCGCGTCGATATACTGCTCGTCCTCGCCGGTGCCGAGCGTGGTCACGACCAGCGCCTGGGTCTCGCCGCGGGTGAACAGCGCCGAGCCGTGCGCGCGCGGCAGCACGCCGACCTCGCACACGATGTTGCGGACGGTCTTGACGTCGCGGCCGTCGATGCGGCGGCCGGTGTCCAGGATGTTCCAGCGAACGATCTTCGCTTCCAGCTCCTTGAACACGTCGGCAACGCGCAGCTTCTCGTATTTCGGCTCCTGCCCTTCCGGGAAGAAGTAGGACATCACCTTTTCTTTGACCGCGGCGACGGCGGCGTAGCGCTCCTGCTTGACCGGGATCGCATAGGCCTTGCGCAGGTCCTGCTCGGCGATGCCCAGCATTTCCTTCTCGATCGCGCTGTTGTCGATGATCGCGACGTCGCGCGGCTCCTTGGCGGCCTTCTCGGCGAGCTCGATGATCGCGTTGATCACCGGCTGGAAGTGACGGTGACCGAACATCACCGCGCCGAGCATGATGTCCTCGTTGAGCTCCTTGGCCTCCGATTCCACCATCAGCACCGCGTCCGAGGTGCCGGCGACGACCAGATCGAGCTGGGTGTCGGTCATCTCGTCGAGGGTCGGATTGAGGATGTATTCGTCATTGGCGAAGCCGACGCGCGCGGCGCCGATCGGGCCCTTGAACGGCACGCCCGACAGGGTCAGCGCTGCGGAGGCTGCGACCATCGCCAGGATGTCCGGATCGTTCTCCATGTCGTGCGACAGGGTGGTCACGATCACCTGGGTCTCGTTGCGCCAGGCGTCGACGAACAGCGGACGGATCGGGCGGTCGATCAGGCGGGAGACCAGCGTCTCCTTCTCGGTCGGACGGCCTTCACGCTTGAAATAGCCGCCGGGGATGCGACCGGCCGCATAGGCCTTTTCCTGATAGTCGACGGTCAGCGGCAGGAAGTCGACGCCTTCGCGCGGCGACTTGGCGGCCACGACGGTGGCGAGCACGACGGTCTCGCCATAGGTGGCGACGACGGCGCCGTCGGCCTGGCGGGCGATCTTGCCGGTTTCAAGCTTGAGCGGACGTCCACCCCAGTCGATCTCGACGGAATGCTTGGTAAACATGCGTGTCTTCTTTCATGAGATGATCGAAGGCAGGCCGCCCAGAAACAAAAAAACCATGCGCAAGATTGCAGGGCGCTGGAAAGCGATCAGCACCCTGCGATCCTGCCATGGTTTTCTTATTTCGGATGGCGGCCATCCTTCTCGTAGGTAACGGGCACCTTGCCCGTCACGCCCAGCGGCCGGATTGCTGCTGAGGCGTACTGCACGGTCTGGGTGGGACCAGTTGAAGAGCGTATCCGCTTCTTTCCAGGTCCGGCCAGACCGCATGATCCCGGATTCGCGAACGCCGCGACAGGTGCGGCGTTCTCAGGATCATGCCATCAACGCGCGCAGGATCGCGCGCGTTCATTCCAGGTCGAAGCTCAACGACGGATGTTGTGCTTCTCGAGCAGCGCCTTGTAGCGCGCCTCGTCGTTCTTCTTCAGATAGTCGAGCAGCGAACGGCGGGTCGAGACCAGCTTCAGGAGGCCGCGGCGGGAGTGATTATCCTTGCCGTGGGTCTTGAAATGGCTGGTCAGGTTGTTGATGCGTTCCGACAGGATCGCAACCTGCACCTCGGGAGAACCGGTGTCACCGGCCTTGGTGGCATTCGCCTTGATGATTTCCGCCTTGCGCTCTGCGGTCACCGACATCGTCAGTCTCTTTCGTTGCGACCGGAGCTGGCAGTCAGTCCGGTCAGGTTGAACACGCGCTTGGGGATGAGTTCGCCATTGCCAATTTCGGCAAGCGCCAAAAGGCGGCCTGCGACCGTGACATAGACTGTGCCGCTACTCTGGGGCGCATCCCGTCCGCGCAACAAAACGGCTTGACCCCTGTGGAGCCTTGCCGCATCAGCCCGAGTGACGGCCAGTGCCGGGATGTCGTCCAGCGCGGTCTCAACGGGCAGCAGTGCGTCGGCGAGGCTTCCCTCACCGGACGCGGCTCTATTGCACAAAGCCTCCAGCTGTTCCAGCGGAATCATGTCGTTCTCGGTAAACGGACCGACCAGGGTGCGCCGGAGCGCGCTGATATGGCCGTAACAGCCGAGCAGCCGGCCCATGTCGCGGGCCAGCGCCCGGACATAGGTTCCCTTGCCGCATTCCGCCTCGAATACCGAATGGTCGGCATCGGGCTGGTCGACGAGGGTCAGTTCGTGGATTTCGACCGGACGGGGCTGGAGTTCGACGACCTCGCCGTCGCGGGCGAGATCGTAGGCGCGCTCGCCCTGGATCTTGATCGCGGAATAGCGCGGCGGGGTCTGCTCGATCCGGCCGGTGAATTGCGGCAGCAGCGCCCGAATCGCCGCGACATCCGGCCGGCTTGTGCTGGTCTGGACGACGCGGCCCTCGGTGTCGTCGGTATCGCGTTCCTCACCCCAGGTCACGGTGAAGCGATAGCGCTTGCGGCCATCCATCACGAAGGGGACGGTCTTGGTGGCTTCGCCCAGCGCGATCGGCAGGCCTCCCGAGGCGAGCGGATCGAGCGTGCCGGCATGGCCGGCGCGCTTGGCCTGAAACAGCCGCTTGGCGACCGCAACGGCCTGGGTCGAGGTCATGCCGATGGGCTTGTCGAGAACGACCCAGCCATGGATGTCGCGCCGGTCACGGCGCGGCTGGTTGCCGTGCTGGCGCGGCTTGTTGCGCGGGTCATTATTGTCGCGCGGACGTGCGTCAGCCGCGTGATGTTTTTTGACGTTGACGGCGGTCGTATCGGCGTGGGTCGTATCGACAGTGCCGGTTTCGGGGGGAATGGTCATCAGCTCTCTTCCGAATCCGAATTGAGGTCTCTTTGCACCGCGGGTGTTCGCAATAATTTCTCGATCCGTTCCGCTTCGTCGAATCGCTCATCGGCGCGGAAGCGGATGTCAGGTGCAAATTTCAGGTTAATGCGGTGCGCAATCTCGCCGCGCAGAAACTTCTTGTTGCGCTCCAGCGCCGCAAGCACGATTTCGGTGTCCCGGCCGCCGAGCGGCATGATGTAGATCGTGGCGAGCTTGAGGTCCGGCGACATGCGGACTTCGGGCACCGTGATGATGTGTCCCTCCAGGTCCGGGTCGTGCGCACTACCTTGGCTGAGGATGTCGGCGACAGCGTGGCGCACCGTCTCGGCCACCCGCAGCTGGCGCTGCGAGCCTCCGGAAGCCGTGCTTCCTCTCTGGTGATGGCGAGGCATTGTTTAAAAATCCAATAGATCATCACCCGGCGTGGCACGGGCGATGAAGGCCATTCTGATTGAGTTCGACGACGCTTCGATTCGTTCAAATGAGACTTGCGACTCCCCTCCGGGGAGGGGGTCGCAGCTCAGTCAAAACACAGCGCTCTGTAGGATTCGGACTTACAGCGAGCGCTGGATGGTCTCCACGCGATAACACTCGATGACGTCGCCGACACGCATGTCGCCGTAGCTCTCGAAGGCCATGCCGCATTCCTGGCCGGCCTGCACTTCCTTCACTTCGTCCTTGAAGCGCTTCAAGGTCGACAGCTTGCCCTCGTGAACCACGACGTTGTCGCGGATCAGGCGGACATTGGCGCCGCGCTCGACAGTGCCATCGGTGACGCGGCAGCCGGCGACCTTGCCGACCTTGGAGATGTTGAACACCTCCAGGATCTGCGCATTGCCGAGCATGGTTTCGCGCAGCGTCGGCGCAAGCAGGCCGCTCATCGCCTTCTTCACGTCATCCACGAGGTCGTAGATGATGTTGTAGTAGCGGATCTCGATGCCGTTGCGCTTGGCGAGTGCGGCCGCTTCCTTGTTGGCTCGCACCGAGAAGCCGATGATCGCGGCGTTGAAGCCTTCCGCGAGCGTCACGTCCGACTCGCTGATGCCGCCGACGCCGGCATGCAGGATGCGCGCGGCGACCTCGTCGGTGCCGAGCTTCTCCAGCGAGCCGAGAATGGCTTCCAGCGAGCCCTGCACGTCGGCCTTGATGACCAGCGGGAATTCCTTGCGGCCCGCGGTCTTCAATTGCGACATCATCTGCTCGAGCGAACCGCGCATGCCGGAGATCGAGGCTGCCGCGTTCTCGCGCTTCTGGTGTGCGCGATAGCTGGTGACCTGACGGGCACGGGCTTCGTTCTCGACCACGGCAAGACGGTCGCCGGCTTCCGGCGGACCGTTGAAGCCGAGCACCTCGACCGGCACCGACGGACCTGCCTCCTGCAACGTCTCGCCCTGATCCGAGATCAGCGCGCGGACGCGGCCCATCTCCGCGCCGGCGACGATGATGTCGCCGACCCGCAACGTGCCGCGCTGGACCAGCACGGTGGCGACCGGACCGCGGCCGCGATCGAGCTTGGCTTCGATCACGGTGCCCTCGGCCGGACGATCCGAATTGGTCTTGAGGTCGAGGATGTCGGCCTGCAGCGCGATCATCTCGAGCAGACGATCGAGGTTGGTCTTGTTCTTGGCCGAGACCTCGACGTCGACGACTTCGCCGCCCAGGGACTCGACCTGCACCTCGTGCTGCAGCAGCTCGGTGCGGACGCGATCGGGCCGTGCATCCGGCTTGTCGATCTTGTTGATCGCCACGATCATCGGCACCTTCGCCGCCTTGGCGTGGTTGATGGCCTCGATCGTCTGCGGCATGACGCCGTCATCGGCCGCGACCACCAGCACGACGATGTCGGTGACCTTGGCGCCGCGGGCGCGCATCGCGGTGAACGCGGCGTGGCCCGGCGTGTCGATGAAGGTGATCTTCTTGCCGGAATCCGGCGCCGTCACCTGATAGGCGCCGATGTGCTGGGTGATGCCGCCGGCTTCGCCGGACACCACGTTGGCATGGCGCAGCGCGTCGAGCAGCGAGGTCTTGCCGTGGTCGACATGGCCCATCACGGTCACGACCGGCGAGCGCGGCTCGGTGTCGGTCGAATCGTCGACGACGTCGAACAGGCCCTCTTCCACGTCCGAGGCGGCGACGCGCTTCACGCTGTGGCCGAGTTCCTCGGCGATCAGCTGTGCGGTGTCGGCGTCGATCACGTCGGTGATCTTGTGCATCGCGCCCTGGCGCATCAGCAGACGGATGACGTCGACCGCGCGCTCCGACATGCGGTTGGCGAGTTCCTGAATGGTGATCGCTTCCGGAATCGTCACCTCGCGGACCAGCTTCTCCTTCTGCTCATTGGCCGCATGGCCCTTGAGGCGCTGGGTGCGGCGGCGGAACGAGGCGATCGAGCGCTCGCGCACGTCGTCGGCGGTGAGCGCGGTGACGACGGTCAGGCGGCCGCGCTGCTTCTGCGGACCCGGCTTGTGCGTGGTCTTCGGCGGCGGCGCAGGACGCGCAGCGCCGCCGGGACCACGGCGGATCTGGCGCGGACCCTCATCATCCTCGGGACCTGCGGCAACGCCGGGCGCGCGGCCGAGCGGACCTGCGCCCGCGGGACGGGCGGCTGCAGGGCGTGCGCCGGCGGGCTGTGCCCCGCCGGGGCGCGCGCTGGTGCCGATCTGCTGTGGCCGGCTGCCCGGTGCGCCCTGCGGGCGACCTGGGGCTTGCGCCGGACGAGCGGGAGCTGTGACCGCGGCGGGCTGCTGCTGCGGCGCGGCGGTCGCCGGACGGGGCGCCTCGCCTTCACCGAACCGCTTCTTGGCCTCGAGCTCGGCCTTGCGCTTGGCTTCCTCTTCCTGACGGTGGCGCTCTTCCTCGGCCTTGCGGCGCGCCTCGGCAGCCTCGCGCTCGGCGCGTTCGGCGGCTTCGCGCTCGGCGCGGCGGCGGGCTTCCTCTTCGGCCTGACGGCGCTCTTCCATGTCGCGGACGCGCGCGTCGGCGAGCGCGCTGGCGCGGGCCGAACGCTCATCCTCGGTCAGGGTGCGCAGCACCACGCCGGATCCGCCGCGCTGCGAAGAGCCGGGACGGGGCCCTGACGGACGGTTGCTTGGCGGTGGTGGCGGCGGCGCCTTGGCGACGACCGGCTCCGGCGCATGCGGCGCATCGGGCGCCCCATCGCCGACGCGGCGCTTGGTGCCGCGCTTCTCGACCACTACCTGCTTGCTCCGGCCATGTGGGAAGCTCTGGCGTACCGTGCCAGTCTCGACGCGCGGCTTCAGCGTCAAGGTCTTGGTCGGGACACTCAGTTTCTTGTCGCCCGGAGTGTTGTTGTCGGCCATTCAGTCGTCCTAATCTCGTTACCAGCGTGCGGGTCTGCCGCACCGTCCCATTCGTGCAATCGTCGCGTATTCGTCGCTATGTCTTCGAAGTCGAAGCAGATTTCGTGGCCGCGGTTCCGGCAATCTTGTCAGCGTCGGCCGACCGGTATCGGACCAGAGTCTGGCTGCGCGACAGGAATGTCCTGCTCGCCGGGCCTGCGAGCACGGCAGCATGTATCACATTTGAGCGCCCAAGTGCCAAATCCAATTCTGCCGAAGTGAGGCAGCAGATGATCGGAAATGGCGGGGCTTGCCCCAGGTCCTCGTCATTCGACCGCACCAGGGCGTCGAGCTTGCGAATCCCATCGGCTGCGCCGTCCGAGGCATGAAGCAGGGCGGCCAATGCTGTCCGGGATTGCCGCTGCGACAGCGCCGCTTCCACCTTGGAGAATCCGGACACGACCTGGCCGGCCTTGGCAGCGATCCCCAGGGCCTCGATGGCGCTGCGGGCCAGCAGGGCCTCCAGATCGTCGGCCAGTGTCGGCTGGACGTGGACGTTCGCCTTGAAGCCCCGGCTGAAATGGTGACGCCGCACCGCTTCCGCAACCACCGGCTTTGACGCCGTGATCCACAATCCCCGTCCCGGCAGCTTGCGCTTGATGTCGGGCACGACCTCGCCCGACGGGCCGACCACGAAGCGGATCAGCTCCTCGATCGGCCGCACCTCGCGGCTGACCGCGCACATGCGCATGGTCGCGGACTTCTCGGTCCGCGGTCCATTGTCGAGCTCGGGGTCAGCCAAAGCGAGCATGTGGTGGTGCGGCTCCTCATCTCAAGCCAGCAGTATCGTGGCGGGTCTCATGGCGGCGTCCAGCATGGGTCAGGCAGGCTGTCCTTCGGAGGCGTCCTCGTCCTCGGCTTCCGGCTTGGCAATGTCGGCTTCGCTGATCCAGCCGGCCTTGACGCGGGCCTGCATGACCATGGCTTCGGCATCGTCGCGCGAAACCTCGAGGCCGTCGAGAATGCCGGCGTGCTTGGTCTGCTCGCCGCTATCCTTGCGCTCGGTCCAGCCGACCAGATCGTCGGTGGCGCAGCCGGCGAGGTCGTCGACGGTCTTGATGTCGTTCTCGCCGAACTTGACCAGCATCTTGGAGGTGACGCCGGGCACGGTCTTCACCGCGTCCTCGACGCCGAGCTCCTTGCGCTTGGCCTCGAGCTCGGCCTCCTGCTGCTCCAGGAACTCGCGGGCGCGGGTCTGCAGCTCGGTCGCGGTCTCCTCGTCGAAGCCCTCGATGCCGGCGAGATCCTTGAGATCGACCAGCGCCAATTCCTCGACCGAGGTGAAGCCTTCGGACGCCAGCAGCTGGCCGACGACCTCGTCGACATTGAGCGATTCCATGAAGACGCGGGTCGAGTTCTCGAAATCGGCCTGGCGACGCTCCGATTCCTCCTGCTCGGTCAGAATGTCGATGTCCCAGCCGGTCAGCTGCGACGCGAGGCGGACGTTCTGGCCGCGCCGGCCGATCGCCAGCGACAGCTGGTTGTTGGTGTCGGGCACGACGACTTCGATGCGCTCGCGGTCCTCGTCGATGACGACCTTGGCCACTTCGGCCGGCGCCAGCGCGTTGACCACGAAGGTCGCGATGTCGGGCGACCACGGGATGATGTCGATCTTCTCGCCCTGCAGCTCGTTCACCACGGCCTGCACGCGCGAGCCGCGCATACCGACGCAGGCGCCGACCGGGTCGACCGAGGAGTCGCGGGAGACGACGCCGATCTTGGCGCGCGAGCCGGGATCGCGGGCGACGGCCTTGATCTCGACGATGCCGTCATAGATCTCCGGCACTTCCTGCGCGAACAGCTTGGCCATGAACTGCGGATGGGTGCGCGACAGGAAGATCTGCGGCCCGCGGGTCTCGCGGCGGACGTCGAACACATAGGCGCGGACGCGATCGCCGTTGCGGAACACCTCGCGCGGCAGCATCTCGTCGCGGCGGATGATCGCCTCGCCGCGGCCGAGGTCGAGGATCACGCTGCCATATTCGACACGCTTGACGACGCCGTTGACGATGTCGCCGATGCGGTCCTTGAACTCCTGGTACTGCCGGTCGCGCTCGGCCTCGCGCACCTTCTGCACGATCACCTGCTTGGCCGACTGCGCGGCGATGCGGCCATATTCCAGCGGCGGCAGCGTGTCGGCGATGGTGTCGCCGATCTGCGCGCCCGGATTGGCGCGGCGCGCGTCATCCAGCGAGATCTGGTTGGAGGGGTTCTCGACCTTTTCGACGACCAGCATATGGCGCGACAGCCGGAGCTCGCCTTTGCGCGGGTCGATCTCGGCGTGAACGTCAGTCTCGCTGCCATAGCGGGCGCGGGCGGCCTTGGCGATCGCGTCTTCCATGGCGGCGATCACGATGCCGCGGTCGATCGACTTCTCGCGCGCGACGGCGTCGGCGATCTGCAGCAGTTCCAACCGGTTGGCGCTGACGGCCATGGCTCAAATCTCCTCTAATCAGGATCGATCTCGCCTCTGCGCGCGCGATCGGCGGCGAGGCGATGTTTCTTGGTGTTGGTCGGCTGCGGCTTCTTCGCCGCCTGGCCGTCTTTCAATTTCGGTTTCGGCTTGGCCTGGGCCGCAGGCTTGGCGTGCGGCGCCAGCGGCGGGGCAAGCCCGAGGTCGCGCTTCTTCTCGCGCTCGGCCGCCTTGCCGCGGCGCATCGACTCGGCGATCAACTCGTCGGTCAGCACCAGCTTGGCGTCGCCGATGTCGGTCATCGGTAGCACGACGCTCGGGTCTTGGTCTTTCGCCACGTCGTCGCGGGTGATGCACACGCCGTCGCCGTCGAGCCCGGTGATGATGCCGCGGAAGCGTTTGCGGTTCTGATGCGCCACCGCCATCTCGATCTTGACGAGATGGCCGATGTGGCGCTCGAAATCGGTGCGGCGGACCAGCGGTCGGTCGATGCCCGGCGAGGAGATCTCAAGCCGATAGGCGCGATCGATCGGGTCGGCGATGTCCAGCACCGGCGACAGCGCCCGCGACACCGCCTCGCAATCCTCGATCTGCATCGTGCCGTCGGGACGTTCGGCCATGACCTGGACGGTGCAGCCGGCCTCGCCGGAGATGCGGATCCGGACCAGGCGGTAACCCATTCCCTGCAGCACCGGCTCGGCCACCGCGGCCACGCGCGCGGCGACACCCGGCTCGACCACGAGACGGGGCTCGGTCAGAAGATCGGTGTCAGCGGCTGCGAACGTGGGTTCAGTCATCAAGGGGTCGATCGCGTGTCTTGCTTGCGGCCATTCTGCCGGCTCGATCGCGTTCACCGGACCAAATCGCCTCGCGGCGGAGCGATCCAGGTAACAAAAAAGAGCGGGTCCGGAAGGGCCCACCCTCACTACGCGATCGTATATGAGATGATGTTTGATGCGGCTCATATAGCCGCTTTGCGGGCTGACGGCAAGGGTCGTATCGGCCCAGGAAGGGTGGAACTGCGAAATTGCCGGCCCGCCGCGGCCGTCCTTCGGCCCATCGCCTCAACCAGGGTGCTGCGGACATTCCCGACAAATAACTGGCCGTTCACCAAGATTGAATAAAATTGAAGGAGAGGATTTGCCCGGCTCAGGCCAAAAGCGAGCGGGCTGAAATGAGGCGGGTCGCCTCGTCTTGCTGTGGCCGTCATGGGCTGAGTTCGGCACTGGGGCGGCGGGGACGACCGGAGTGCGCTCCGAGGCTCCGATCCCGCTTCGCCGACGGCCGAACGCTGTGCAACGGCAGTCCGGTCGTCTGCGGGCCTATGCGCGCCTGCGGTCATCGACGAGCAAGTGGCCGCGTTCTCGGCGCGGCGACGCCGGTCGGCGCGCGGACAATGGCTGATCAGCGTCGCCTGAAAATGAGATAGTTCGCGACCCGGCCCTCGCGCATCGCCTTGCGGCCATAGCGCGTCATTGTGTAGCCGTTCCATGGCAGGCGCCAATCGTCAGCGCGCTCCGCAGTCCAGGCGAAGTCGGGTGAGCGCAGCAGATGCCACAAGGTCCATGCGCAATAATCGGCGATGTCGCTGACGAAGCGGAATTCGCCACCAGGTTTCAGGGCTCGCGCCATCGCGGCGATCGTCGCTTCTTGCACGAAGCGTCGTTTCCAATGGCGCCGCTTCGGCCAGGGATCTGGATGGATCAGATCGATCCGCTGAACCGAGCTCGGCGGCAGCCAGGCAAGCAGTTCGGCTGCATCGCCCGCGAGCAGCCTGACATTGCCGATATTGTCGGCCTCGATCGTCGCAAGGATCTTGGCCATGCCGTTGATATAGGGTTCGCAGCCGATGAACCCGGTTCGTGGATAGGCCTTTGCTTCGGCCGCGAGATGCTCGCCGCCGCCGAATCCGATCTCGATCCGCAGGTCATCGATCGGCGGATCGAACAACGCCGGCAGCACGGCATCAGCAGGCGAAGCAAGATCAAGGGCGAGATGGGGAAGCAGGTTTCCCATCAGATCGGCCTGATGCGCACGAAGCTTGTGGCCTTTGCGCCGTCCAAAGAAGGAGCCCTGACGGTGCGAAGCCTCGGTGTCGGCGTGATCGTGATCGACGGGCATGATGGTCGCAGTACTCATCGCAGGGTTTGATAGAGACGGTGGAGGAGGCGCGTCCGCGGCTCGATCGAGGAGATGTACATCTGCTCGTAATGCGTATGTGCGCCCTTGCCGTCGACGCCGAGCCCGTCCAAGGTCGCCGTGAACGGCGCGGTGAAGTTGCCGTCGGAGCCGCCGCCGGTGATGGTGTCGACAAGCTCGAAGCCGATCTCTTCGGCGAGCGAGCGCGCATGTTCGAACAGCGCAGCACCGGCGTTGCCCTTGACGTAAGGCGGGCGGTTGACGCCGCCGGTCACTTCGACGCTGACGCCCTCGCTGCGCGACATCAGGCCGAGGATCTTCGGCACGATCTCCTCGGCGTCTGCTGGCGTCGGCAGGCGCGCATCGACCTCTGCATAGGCTTCCTCGGCGATCACATTTGGACGCGTGCCGCCGCGGACGACGCCGACATTCACCGTGATGCCGCGCTCAAGATCATTGAGAGCTTCAAGCGCGTGAATCACGTTGGCGAGTTCGCGGATCGCACTGCGTCCATCCTGCGGCCGCGCACCGGCATGGGCCGGAACGCCGCGGATGGTGACATCGAAACGCGCCACGCCTTTGCGGCCGGTGACGATCCTGCCGCCGTCGCGCGCCGGCTCGGTTACCAGCACGTATTTGGCCTTGCGGCCCTCCTCTTCGATCAGTACGCGCGAGGTCGGGCTGCCGATCTCCTCGTCGGAGACGAACAAATGAGTAATGCCGAGGGGCGATCGCTCTCCGGTCAAACAGAGATGACGAAACGCATGATAAGCAAGGTAGGCGCCGCCCTTCATGTCGTAGATGCCCGGCCCGAAAGCGACGTCGCCGTCGATCGAAAACGGCAGGCGCCGAAGAAAGCCGATGGGATGCACCGTATCGAGATGGCTGAGGATCAGGATTCCCGGCTCCTGCTGGCCCCAGCCCGACCGGGCGATCAGGTGGTCGCCGCAGCCGTCCCGGCCGGCTACGCGCTCGACCACTGCGTCCAGCCCGCGATAGCCCTCGGCAACCAAAGAGACCAATTGATTGATCTGATCGGGGGCTTCGGTGGGTGTTTCAATCTCCACCCATTGGCGGATGCCATCGAGGATTGTTCGGCTATCGAACGGATTGGTCGGGACGGTCATGTGTGTCGGCTTGTCGGGTGTCTAACTTTAGGGGATCCGATCGCTGGAAAGAGGCTGACCGCTGCGAGCTGCCAATGCATGCGCCAGCGGTCAACCTCTTGGTCCACATGCGCACAAAACGGCCGGACGCGCGACCCTGATTTCCGCCCGTTCGGCTCCAGCTGCGAGCGCGACGATCGGATTTTCCTATCGACCGTTTTGATTTTCAGAATGAAGATTGCGAAGAGGCGGCACGGGCTTCGCTGACAGCGGCCGTGCTCGGAAGACTGACATTCGGCTCGTGATGGTCGGTTAGTAGATCGAACGACCTCGCTGTTCGCCAGGACCGTACGTCGAACTCACCGGAGCCAGTCACATGTTCTGAAATCGAGACCCTGCCGGAGCGGGGCGCCGGACGTGTCGTCAGTCCGGCATGAAGCCAAATGTCTGATTTGTCGCGATTTCGTTCCGAAGTTCCGATGAGGAGGATGTTGCCGCCCGATCGGAACTTCAATCTCGGTGGGGTTCAGGCGTCATCTTCCGGCGCTTCGCGATCAGCAATCTGCTCGACAAGGTCGACGATGCTGCGACGAAGCTTGGAGTCGTGAATCCGCGTGAACGCGCGGGTCAATGCCAGCCCTTCGGAAGTTGCCAGAAAATCTGACACATAGGCCGGAGAGGCGCCGTCGAAGGGCTCGCCATTGGTGCTGCCGCTCGGGACGCCTTCAAACAGGAAGGAGACCGGAATCTGCAGAACCTCAGAAATTTGCTGAATACGGCTAGCGCCGACACGATTGGTGCCTTTTTCGTACTTCTGGATCTGTTGGAAAGTAAGCCCGAGAGCCTCACCAAGCTTTTCTTGGCTCATACCCAACATGATACGGCGCATCCGCACCCGGCTGCCAACATGCTTGTCAACAGGGTTGGGCGCTTTCGTCGACATCTCTCAACTCCCTAGAAATCAGGTCCCGGAACGAGGCGCTTGCAGTATGCCTCAGGCACTCACGCCGTCAATTTATGCTCGCATGTCCTACTAACTAGGACGGTCGAGCAGCAAATTGAGCGGATCATGCTGCCGCGCGAGAATGCGAATTGCAGCACGCCTCTGTCAACACTTGGAGTTTTACTTGTCGAAAAAAATCTTACGATGTCGGAAAGAATCGGGATTAGGCGCTGTCAGGGACGCTTTTCAGCAACACGCCGGCGCACAACGGTGCCCAGAGCGATCACTAACAGGATGATCGCCGGGATATCGCCGGCCTTGGCGTAGATCGTCGGCCGCAAGGCCGCTGGCAGCGCCGCGTCGAGTATGCCCTCTGCGCCGAGCGGCAACTGCGCGATAATGCGGCCGACGGGATCGATCACAGCAGATATGCCAGTGTTCGCGGATCGAACTAATGGAAGGCCTTGCTCGATTGCGCGCCATTGCGCTTGTTGTAGATGCTGATGAGGACCGGTCGAAATACCGAACCAGCCATCGTTCGTCAGGTTGACGATCCAGCCCGGTCGCTCGTCCGATCCGCTGATATCGCCCGGGAAAATGGCCTCATAGCAGATCAAAGGAAGAACACGCGGTGCGTGTGGCACCTCGAGGTTGCGCCTAGCTGTCCCGGCGATGAAGCCGCCCTGCACCCTTGTCAGTTGCTCAAGACCGATCCGCTCCATCAGGTCCTGGAACGGCAAGTACTCGCCGAAGGGGACGAGATGAAGCTTATCGTAGTATGACAACACGCTGCCGTCGTGATCGATGACGTAGATCGAATTGTAGGCGCGGGTGATCGGGCCATTGCGCGGGCCGTCGGGGGCGCGCACCGAACCGGTGATCAGTACTGTGTCCGGGGCCAGCAGATCAGCGATCTGGGCCATCGCGTCCGCCTCGCGCGTAAGGAAGAACGGAAACGCCGATTCGGGCCAGATCAAGATGTTGGTGTCGCGCACACCGGTGGAGTTCGGCCCGGAGGCGCGATCCGACAGAGCCAGATAGCGCCGCATCACGTCGGCCTTGGCGCCATAGTTGAATTTCACGTCCTGCTGCAGGTTCGGCTGCATGATCCGGAGTTTGAGATCGCGGACCAGGGACGTCGGGTGCTGGGCGAGCCGGATCGCGCCGAATCCGCCCATCAGGACGAGCACGGCCGCCGCCGCCGCTGGCAGATGCCAGCCGTCGCGCCATCTCTTGCCGTCGATCAGCACCGCGGGGCTTGCGAAGATCGCAACGGCCAGGAAGGTCATCCCCCACAGCCCGATCAGCGATGCCGATTGCGCCAAGGCGAGCGGCTGAGACAGCGCGTAGCCGAACGTATTCCAGGGAAAGCCGGTAAGCGCGTGGCCGCGCAGCCATTCGCTCGCTGTCAAGCAGACGGCCAGCGCCAGGATCCGTGTCGGCCCGCGGGTCCATATCGACCGCGCCAGGGCGAAGCCAAGGGCGTGGAAGAGGGCGAGATAGGCCGGCAGGCCGAGGACGGCGAACGGCATCAGCCAGGCGAAGGTCTCGGCATCGACCAGGAACGCGTTGCCGATCCAGTACAGGCCGGGCACGAAATAGCCCATGCCGAAGCAGAAGCCCGTCAACGCAGCGGCTGGTATGCCACGGCGCGCGCCTGCCGCGGCGCCGTCGATCAGCCAGACCACCACAGGAAAGCTGATCGCCAGCACCGGCCAGGCGTTGAACGGCGCCATGGCCAGCGCCGACAGCGCACCGGCCGCGACGGCGATCGCTGCGCGTTTCCAGCCCCAGGCCAGCACGACGCCGAGCGCGATGCCCCGAATCGACGAAGGGCGGATCACTGCGGGCTGGCTCCGTCGGTTGCGGGCGGATTGTCGTCGTCGGCGCCCGGCGGCTTGCCGCCCTCGGCGGCCCGCGGCGGCTCGATCACCTCATTGCTCTCGCCGGAGGCTTCGCCGCGACGCCGGCTCTCGCGCGGTGGACGCGGGACGGGTCGCTCCTTGCGCGGCGCGATGCGCAGCCGCTTGACCCGGCGCGGATCGGCATCCAGCACCTCGACCTCGAAATTGCCGGGGCCGGAAATCAGCTCGCCACGCACCGGCAAGCGGCCGACATGGTTCACCAGGTAGCCACCGAGCGTCTCAACGCCTTCGCCGGCCTCGCCGGTTACGAACTCCTCGCCGATCACCCGGCGCACATCGTCGAGGCTGGCGCGGGCATCGGCGATGAAGGCGTTGTCGGCCTGTCGCATGATCGCCGGCGGCTCGTCGCTGTCATGCTCGTCATCGATCTCGCCGACGATCTGCTCGACGATGTCCTCGATCGAAACCAGCCCGTCGGTGCCGCCATATTCGTCCACGACGAGTGCGAGATGGATGCGCGAGGCCTGCATCTGCGCCAGCAGGTCGATCGCGCGCATCGAGGGCGGCACGTAGAGCAGCTTGCGGATGATGTTGGCCTCGAACAGCGGCATCGCGAGATCGACGGTCTTGAGATCGAGGCCCGCGGGCAGCGGCTTCTTGCGTCTGGCCTTCGCCTCGTCGGAGACGCGGGCCTGCGCCGTCATGAAGGCCAGCAGGTCGCGGATGTGGACCATGCCCTCGGGATCGTCCAGCGTGTCGTTGTAGACGACGAGCCGCGAGTGCGACGCGCTTTCGAACAGGCTCATCAGCTCGCCAAGCGGGATATCACGCCTGACCGCGACGATGTCGGCGCGATGCACCATCACGTCGGCGATGCGCCGCTCGTGCAGGTCGAGGATGTTGCGCAGGAGCGTGCGCTCGACCGCAGAGAAGCCGATGTCATCCGGCGTCGAGGCGTCGAGCACGACCTGCAGGTCATCGCGTACCGACCCGCCGCCCTTCCAGCCGAACAAATTGCGCAGCGCCCGCAACAGCCAGTTCTCGCTCGGCGAACGGCCGAGCTCGGCCGGCGGGACCACGGCCGGCAGGTTGCGCGTCTGGCGCGGATTGTCGTGAATGGGCTCGGAATCGGCCATGGTCAGTCCAACCGCTCGCGGTCGGCATAGGGATCGGGGACGCCGAGATGCGCCAGGATCTCGGTCTCCAGCGCCTCCATCTCCTCAGCCTCGGCATCGCTCTCATGATCGTAGCCGATCAGGTGCAGGAAGCCGTGCACAGTGAGGTGGCTGAGATGGTGGTCGAACGGCTTCTGCTCCTCGTCGGCCTCGCGGCGCATCGTCTCATAGGCGATCGCGATGTCGCCGAGCATTCGCGGCGCGTCATCGTCGCCGCGGGGCCCGGTCGGCTGCAGCGCCGGAAATGACAGCACGTTGGTCGGCTTGTCGATGCCGCGCCAATTGCTGTTCAAGGTGCGGATGCCGGCATCGTCCGTCAGCATCACCGCGATCTCGGCGTCGCCGACCTCGGCGTCGACCCTTTCCGCGGCGGCGAGGATCGCGCGATGTATGACGTCCTCGGCGTCGGGCTGGTCCTGCCAGCAGTCGGCCGCGATGATCACCTCGGTGGTTGGAATGGGACTTTGTGGCATCCTGGTCGATATCTGTGCGGATGGCGCGCTCATGTCATGCGCCGATCGGCGTGCTTGCTCTCGCGTCAGCGGGCTTTCGGCCCCTCATAGGCGGCGACGATGCGGGCCACCAATTCGTGACGAATGACGTCCTCGCCGGTGAACCTGACCTGGGCGATTCCCTCGACCCCCTCCAGCAGGCGCGCAGCCTCGGCGAGGCCCGACGTCTGGCCGTTGGGCAGGTCGACCTGTGACGGGTCGCCGGTGATGATCATGCGGCTGTTCTCGCCGAGCCGGGTCAGGAACATCTTCATCTGCATCGATGTGGTGTTCTGGGCTTCGTCGAGGATGATCGCGGCATTGGTCAGCGTGCGTCCGCGCATGAAGGCGAGCGGCGCGATCTCGATCTCGCCGGCCTGCAGCGCGCGCTCCACGATTCGCGCATCCATCAGGTCATACAGCGCGTCGTAGATCGGACGCAGATACGGATCGACCTTCTCGCGCAGATCGCCCGGCAGGAAGCCGAGCCGCTCGCCGGCCTCGACGGCGGGACGCGACAGGATGATGCGATCGACTTCCTTGCGCTCGAACAGCTGCGCGGCATGGGCGACCGCGAGCCAGGTCTTGCCCGTGCCGGCCGGGCCGATGCCGAACACCAGTTCGTGGCGCTTGAGCGCGCGAATGTAGGAATCCTGCGCGGCGGTGCGGGCGCGGACCGGCCGCTTGCGCAGGTTGATGCTCTCGAAGGCGTTCTTGGCGCCCTTGGCGTCAAACTCGAACAGCGAGCCCTGGGCGACGACGGCGCGGATCGCGCCCTCGACGTCGCCCTGAGACAGATCCTGGCCCTGCACCGCCTGCGTATACAGCGATTCCAGCACCCGCCGCGCTGCGTCGCAGCCGTCGCGTGAGCCGCCGATGGTGATGTGATTGCCGCGGGAGTCGACAACGACGCCGAGCCGGCGTTCGACCAGCGCCAGATTCTGGCCGTAGGGGCCGACCAGGGCGGACGCGGCGCGGTTGTCGTCGAAGTCGATGACGACCTGGGTCTCGGGGGGCATGGACATGTCGCGGTCGAACTTGCGGCTGGGAGCGAGGGAAGATGAATCCGATGCGCTCTTGGGCAAGTGCTCAGCCTCCGATGAACACAAGGGGAGTGGCGGCGCCCGCAACCGGAGCCGCTGTTGCTACAAGCTCGCCAAGCAGGCTGTAGCGTTCAAGACTGTCGATTCGAACCGGCAGGACCTGGCCGATGATGTTGTCGGGCGCCATCACATGGGCCGGCTGCAGATAGGCCGTCCGTCCCACCAATTGACCGGGCTTGCGCGCGGCCCGCTCGAACAACACGTCCACGACCGTGCCGATCGCAGCCTTGTTGAAGGCCGCTTGCTGGCTGTCGATCAAGCTCTGGAGGCGCTCCAATCGCTCGTCCATCTCGGTCGCTGACACCATCTCCTGCATGTCCGCCGCCGGAGTGCCCGGGCGCGGCGAATATTTGAAAGAATAGGCTGCAGCGTAGCCGATTTGCGCGATGAGCGCGAGGGTGGCGCGAAAATCTTCCTCGGTTTCGCCCGGGAACCCGACGATGAAGTCCGAAGAGAATGCAATATCCGGCCGCGCCGCGCGAAAACGGTCGACAACTTTCCGATAATCGGACGCACCATGTTTACGGTTCATCAGGCCGAGGATCCGGTCAGAACCGGACTGCACCGGCAGATGTACGAACGGCATCACCGATGCGAGATCGCGATGGGCGGCGATCAGGCTGTCATCGACGTCATTGGGGTGGCTGGTCGAATAGCGGATCCGCGCCACGCCGGGGATCTCGGCAATGCCGTAGAGCAGGCGGCCGAGCGTCCAGGTGCTGCCGTCCGGCGCTTCACCGTGATAGGCGTTGACGTTCTGGCCGATCAGCGTGATCTCGCGGACGCCGTTCTCGGTCAGCCGCGTCACCTCGTCGAGGATGCGCGCCACCGGACGCGACATCTCGCTGCCGCGCGTATAGGGCACCACGCAGAAGGTGCAGAACTTGTCGCATCCCTCCTGCACGGTCACGAAGGCGGAGACGCCGCGGGCGCGAATGGCCTCGCGGCTCGGCCTGGCCAGGAAGCCGAACTTGTCCTCGGCCGGAAACTCAGTCTCGATCGCCGGCTCGCCACGGCCGGCGCGGGCAAGCAGTTCGGGCAGATGGTGATAGCTCTGCGGTCCGACCACGACGTCGACGGTCGGGGCACGGGTGACGATCTCGGCGCCCTCGGCCTGGGCCACACAACCGGCGACCGCAATCTGCATCGCGCGGCCTTGGCGCGCCGCCTCCTCCTTCGCCACCCGCAGCCGCCCGAGCTCCGAATAGACCTTTTCGGAGGCCTTCTCCCGGATATGGCAGGTGTTGAGGATCACCAGATCGGCGTCGCCCGCCTCGGCGGTCTCGACGAAGCCCTCAGCGCCCAGCGTGTCCACCATGCGCTGGGCATCGTAGACATTCATCTGGCAGCCATAGGACTTGATGTGCAGCTTCCGCGGCGGCGTCATGAACCCTTGCATGCGATCGGGAGCGCGCCCCTTCGGCGCAGGGCTCAGATATAGGCTATAGGGCCGAAAATCCAGCGAGCGGGCTCGTTTTCTGGCTCAGCCGGCCCAAAATGGCCGGAAGTTGCCGCATATCGTCGAAAACCAGGGTGGCGCCGGCAGCCCGCAGGTCGTCTGCATGCCCGTCGCGGCAGTGGCTGCCGCCATGAAACCCGAGCACCGTCATGCCGGCGGCGACGCCTCCCCGGATGCCGGCCGAACTGTCCTCCACCACCACGCAGGCGCTGGGTTTGGCGTTCATCTGCGCCGCGGCGAACAGGAACAGGTCCGGAGCGGGCTTGCCATTCTCGACCTGGGACGAGGAGAAGATATGGGGGGCCAACCGGTCGTACAGGCCGGTCGCGCCGAGGCTGACACGCATCCGCTGATGCGAGCCCGAGGACGCCACGCAAGCCGGAATCGTGAGGGCATCGAGCGCGTCGGCGATGCCGTTGATCGCCTGCAGGTCCCGCTCAAACGCGCTGTACATCTCGGCCTGCAGCTTGGCGCTGAAATCGTCGGGCAGACCGTGCCCGAGTTCGGCTTCGATCTCGACGCAGGCCTGCTTCAGCGATCGGCCGAGGAAACGACGGAACACCTGATCGGTCGTGATCGGATAGCCGCAGCGGCTGAGCACGTCGGCGTGCGTCTGGCAGGAGATCACCTCGCTGTCGACCAGCACGCCGTCGCAATCGAAAATGACGAGATCGAAGCTCACCGCGCCGGATCAGCCATTCGTCTCTTCGTCGAGCGGCACGCAATACAGCTCGAGCCGGTGGTCGACGAGCTTGTAGCCGAGCTTACGGGCGATCTCCGCCTGCAGCTTCTCGATCTCTTCCGACGTGAATTCGATCACCTTGCCGTCGCGCAGATTGATCAGGTGATCATGATGGCTGTCGCGCATCTGCTCGTAGCGGGCGCGGCCCTCGCGGAAATCGTGACGCTCGATGATGCCGGCGTCCTCGAACAGCTTGACCGTGCGATACACCGTCGAGATCGAAATCTTGTCGTCGACGGCGACGCAGCGGCGGTAGAGCTCTTCGACATCGGGATGGTCGCTGGAATCCGCGAGCACGCGGGCGATCACCCGGCGCTGCTCGGTCATCCGCATGCCGGTCGCGGCGCAGCGGGCCTCGATCCCGGTGGAATTGAGCGCTGGAGTTGGTTTCAAGGAGGTCATCGTGTTTCGCCTCAAGGATGCGCTTTCTGCCACCAAGCGCAGTTTACGACAAGTCCCGGCGCATCAGAAGCGCATTCAACTGTTCCCCGCCGGGCTGCAGGTAATAGCGTTCCCGTCGGCCGACGGTCGCAAATCCGGCGCGTTCATAGAGTCTGCGCGCGGGCTGGTTGTTCTCCTCGACTTCGAGGAAAACTGTGCGCACGCCGCGGCCCGCCAGATGCCCCAGATGTTGCAGCAACAGATCACGAGAAAATCCACGGCCGCGCTGATTTGGGTCAAGTGCAATCGATAAAATTTCCGCCTCGTCGGCGCCGATCCGCGAGACGATGAAGCCGATGACGCGACGCCCGAGGCGCAGCCGGTGGACCATCGTGTTGCGCTCGGCGAGCATCGACTCGAACTCGCCCTCACCCCAGCCACGGTGAAACGATGCGGCATGGATCTGGGCCAGCCGAGCGGCGTCGCCCGGGGAGGCGGCCTGGATCGACGGTTTGGAGCGTCCAAACCAGCGGAACAGCATGTTCATGACGAGGCAGCCGTGTGCGCCAGCTCGGGCGCCGCGCCCGCCGGTGGCTTCACATCTGGCGCACGCAGATAGAAGGGACGCGCCGGCGCATGCGCCGGATCGGCCGCCGCACCCAGCCACGCCACCCACGCGATGTCGGGTCCCGGCTGGTTGTCGACCGCCACCGGCGCCGTGGCGCCGGCGGGCCATCGCTCCGCCAGCATCGATGCGGCATTGCCGACGAGATGCGGCGCGGCAAAGCGCGCGTCGGCAAGCAGATCGTCGATCGGCGCCACTTTCGGCGCGACCAGCTCGTCGCCATTGCCGCTCACGATCTGGTAGTAGACGTGATCATGCCGGGCATCGATCGCCGAGATCACCGGAGCATCGCCGTCGGCGCTGACCACCGGCGCAGCGTAGGCCGACAGCGTCGTCACCCCCACCACCGGCTTGTGCGCTGCCAACGCAATGCCACGGGCAGCGGAGAGGCCGACGCGCAGCCCCGTGAAACTACCGGGGCCGGTGGTGACGACGATGCGGTCGAGTTCCTGGAAGGCGATGCCGGATTGCTGCCTCACGCGTGCGACCAGGGGCATCAGTGCCTCAGCATGGCCACGCTTCATCGGCAGCGTTTCCTGCGCCCGCATCACGGCGGAATCCGTGTCCAGAACGGCGGCTGCGCAATGGTCGAGAGCCGTATCGATGGCCAGTATCAGCATCCTGTCAGGGTCGCATTGTTGGAGGCGCGCGATGCGCGGAATACCTTTGCGGTAACGCGATAAAGTGAGTTGCTACGTTCTTACACGGTCGCCGCGCGGAGCGCATCACGGCGCGAGGCAGGATTTAGTTAAATTACTGGATATGCTGCCGTTTAAGCAAATCTTTCCGTGCCCAAAGGCCGGAGGCCCGGCGACGCCGGGCGACGGCGCCGGTCGCAGTGGTCGTTGTCCGGCCGCCGAAAGCAAGTTCGTTGTGATTCAAAGGGCGCCGCGCGATCCGCTGACAGTGGTCGACGCCATCAGCCGCGCGCTGGTGATGATTGCGTTCGATCTCGACGGCACGCTCAGCGCGCCCGGACGGCTTCAAGCTGGCCCGGGGCCTGTCATCAGCTGTGGGTGCGATCGAGCTGATCAGCAGCATCACGGGCAGATCAACCTGCCGGCGTCGAGCCGCAAGATCGGGATGGCCCGCGCGGGCGAGTCGACTCCGGATTCCGTCGGAAACGCAAACCGGAACGTCAACGATGACGTATCATCGGCAACCCGGCCCGCGACCGGAACGACGGCGTAAGCAGCGGGACAATGATGATGTCGCGAACAGGAAAGCTGTTCGCGACCTCTCTATCAGCCTTCGCTCTCACATCGGGCGGACTTCGACCACCTCGGGTACGAAGTGCTTCAGCAGATTCTGGATGCCATGCTGCAGCGTCGCGGTCGATGACGGGCAGCCCGAGCAGGCGCCCTTCATGTTGAGGTAGACGATGCCGTCCTTGAAGCCGCGGAAGGTGATGTCGCCGCCATCATTGGCGACCGCCGGGCGGACGCGGCTTTCGATCAAATCCTTGATCATCCCGACCGTCTCGGTGTCCGCCTCGTCATAGAACTCGTCGTCCTCATCGGTGGCGTCGTCATTGGCGGCGCTGCCATCGGCGAGCAGCGGTGCGCCCGACATATAGTGCTCCATGATCGCGCCAAGGATGGCCGGCTTGAGATGCTGCCATTCGCCGTCGTTCTTGGTCACGGTGATGAAGTCGGCGCCGTAGAACACGCCGGTGACGCCGCCAATGGCGAACAGGCGCTCGGCCAAGGGCGAACGCGCAGCCGCCTCGCGGCTCGAAAATTCCATCGTTCCGGAGGGCAGCACGACGCGGCCCGGGATGAACTTCAGGGTGGCAGGATTGGGGGTGGCTTCGGTCTGGATGAACATGATCTTCTCCGGCAGCGCCGGTTCAAGGCCGGCCTGGTGCGTCCTCATAGCAGATGGCGCGCGGCCGCGCACGATCAAGAGGGGCGCGTCCCGGTTTCGGACCTAACCCTATGACAGCGCGTCGATATCGGCGTCGGCGAGGTCGCCCGGCACGATCACCAACGGCACCGGGAAGGCGCCGATGGTCTTGGTGACGTGGCTCACCAACGGCCCCGGCCCTTCGGCGCCGGCATTGGCCGCCAGCACGAGCAGCGCAATATCGCGATCGGCCTCCACCGTCGCCAGGATCTGCGTGGTGGGATCGCCTTCCCGGATCACCCGGTCCGGTGCCTGGATGCCGATGGACGACAGCAGCGTCGCGGCCTGATCGAGCGCCGCATTGGCCTCGTCCTGGGCTTCCGCGCGCATGAGATCGGCGACCCCGAGCCATTGCTGGTTCTGGTCCTCCGTCTCGATGACATGCAGCATCACGATGCCGCCGCCCGCGCGCGCAGCCCAACGCCCCGCATAGCGAATCGCGCGGTCGCATTCCGCACTGTCATCGACCACGACCAGGCATTTCGGCGTGTGCCCGATATCGTAGCTCTGCCGCTGCACCGCCATTGCTATCCCCGCCTGCTGCTGCGAGATGGACATCGCGATGCTGCCACACCCCGGTTGCGTTGGGGAGAGGGGCCGCAGGTTCCTTGCCGTCGACAACGGCCGCGCACCCCGAACGCCAGGGCGCCGTCGCGCTCAGCTCTTGCGGATGAAGCCGACGATATCCTTCGCCGCCTTCATGGTCTCTGCTGCAATGGCCTGGGCACGCTCGCCGCCATCGATCAACACGGAGTCGACATAACCGGGATCGGCTGTGAGGCGCTTCATCTCCGCGGCGATCGGACCAAGCTTGGTCACGCACAGTTCGACCAGCGCATTCTTGAAGCTGGAGAACTGACCGCCGCCAAAATCCCTGAGCACCTCGGCCTTGCTGCGGTCCGACAAGGCCGCATAGATGCCGACGAGGTTGTCGGCCTCGGGACGTGCCTCCAGTCCCTTTTCCTCGGTCGGCAGCGGCTCCGGATCGGTCTTGGCCTTGCGTACCTTCTGCGCGATCGTATCGGCGTCGTCCGTCAGGTTGATGCGGGAATAGTCCGACGCATCCGACTTCGACATCTTCTTGGTGCCGTCGCGCAGCGACATCACGCGGGTCGCAGGACCGGTGATGAAGGGCTCGGGAAGCGGAAAGAACAGGCCATCGCCAAAGCCGTGGCTGCGGATCGAGTCGCCGAAATCATTGTTGAACTTCTGCGCGATGTCGCGTGACAGCTCGAGATGCTGCTTCTGGTCCTCGCCGACCGGAACATGGGTGGCGCGGTAGAGCAGGATGTCGGCCGCCATCAGCACCGGATAATCGTACAGACCCACCGACGCATTTTCGCGGTCCTTGCCGGCTTTCTCCTTGAACTGCGTCATCCGGTTCAGCCAGCCGATGCGCGCGACACAGTTGAAGATCCAGGCGAGCTCGGCATGACCCGAGACCTGGCTCTGATTGAACACGATGTGCTTCTTCGGATCGATGCCGGCGGCGATGAACGCCGCGGTGACCTCGCGGGTGTTACGTGCGAGCTCGGCGGGGCCACCCCAGACATCGACGGGCATGGTGATCGCGTGCATGTCGACCACGCAATAGATGCAGTTGTGGGTTTCCTGCATCTTCACGAAGTTGACGATCGCGCCGAGATAATTGCCGAGATGCAGGTTGCCGGTCGGCTGGACGCCCGAGAAAACCCGTTCCACGAAGGCCATGGTGACTGTTCCAGATGATGGATTTGGTGCGTCGTTTGGCACGGGCGCCTCAAAGGTGCAAGTCGCCGGCGGGCCGCTGCCGTAGTGCCCGGACGGTTTCGCCCCAGCTCACGACGCGCAGGGCCGACAGCAGTCCGACATAGAGCATGACGGCTCCGCCGATCAGCACGGCGAGCAACGCGGCGAGGCCGAGATGGCCCGTGGTCTCCGGGCTGGTCAGTTGCACCGCTGCCGCGAGCGCCGCCCCCATGATCGCCGCCGCCAGCACCATGCGCGGCAGCCGGCGCCGTGATGCCTGGGAGATCGCAAACCCGAAGCTTGCGGTCCCGCGCCGGATCAGCACCGCGGCATTGGCCCAGGCGCCGAGCGCCAATCCCGCCGCGATGCCGTCCACCCCGAATCGCTGGCCGAGCAGGAACGCCAGCGCGATCGCGACGCCGCATCCGATCAAGGTCGCGCGCAGCGGGGTCTGCGTGTCCTCGCGGGCGAAGAAAGCGGGCTGCAGTGCCTTCGTCAGCACCTGGGCGGGAAGGGCGGCCGCCAGCCAGCCCAGAACATGCGCGGTCGCGGTCGCGTCATCCGAGGTGAATGCGCCGTGTTCGAACAGCAAACGAATGATCGGATCGTTCAGGATCATCAGCCCCAGCGTGGCCGGCAGCGCGAGCCCGATGGTCAGCTCGAGGCCGTGCGACTGCACCTCGGCCAGCGCCTGCTTGTTGCCGCCATGCAGCGCCCGTGTCAGTTCCGGCACCAGCACGGTGCCCATGGCGACGCCGACGAGCCCGAGCGGCAGCTCGATCAGGCGGTTGGCAAAATACAGCCACGACACCGCCGAGGGTTGGCTCGATGCGATGATCGCACCGGCGACGGCGAGCAACTGCGGGCCGGCGCTGGCAACCATGCCCGGCAACGCGTTGGCGAAGAAGCCGCGCATCTCCGCGTCGAATGCGAGCCGCACGGGCGAGGCGATGCGCACGCCGCGGCCGCGCCGCGCCAGCATCGCGAGCTGCAGCAGGCCGGCGACGCCGATCGTGGCGGCGAGCAGCAGCGCGGCCCGCGCGGGATCCGGATGTTGCGTCAGCAGCACGATCGTCACGCCGATCAGCGCGACGTTGAAGAGCAGCGGTGCAAACGCCGCCAGCGCGAACCGTCTTTGTGCGCTGGAGAGCGCGAGCAGCACGGTGGAGGGGCCGGCGAAAGCGAGATAGGGCAGCATCAGCCTGGAGTCATCCACGGCCAAGGTGAGCGTCTCTTCACCGCTGAATCCCGGTGCGAGGATCGCCATCACGAGCGGCATCAGCAGTGCGAGCCCGACCGTTGCTGCAAAAAGACCGGCGCTGACGGTGCCGAGCACGCGGCCGGCGAAGGCCGCTGCCTGCATTGTGCCAGCCTGCTGGTATATTCGAAGCCACGCCGGCACCAGCGCTGCATTCAGCGCGCCCTCTGTCAGCAATCGCCTCACGACATTGACGAGCTGGAATGCTGCGAGAAATGCGTCCGCGACCGGGCCTGCGCCCAGCAGCGCGGCGATCAGCGCGTCCCTGCCGAAGCCGAGCAGGCGCGAGGCCAGTGTTCCTGACAACACGGTGACGAATGAACGGATCATGAGGCTTCTATAGCAGCGCGGCTTGTGATAGGCCGCAGCGTTTGCAAAACGCCGTAAACGGGGCCCGTGAATGACTGACGCGAAATACGATGTTCTCGGTATCGGCAACGCGATTTTCGACGTGTTGGTGCACGCCGACGAAGCCTTTCTCGCCAAGCATGCCATGACGAAGGGCAGCATGGCGCTGATCGACGAGGCGCGTGCCGCCGCGATCTACCGCGACATGGGCCCGGCCACGGAGATGTCGGGAGGGTCTGGGGCCAACACCATCGTCGGCCTCGCAAGCCTCGGCGCGCGTGCCGCTTATGTGGGCAAGGTCCGGGACGATCAGATCGGCCGGATGTATTCTCACGATATCCGCGCTGCCGGCGTGACCTTCGACACTGCGCCGGCCACGGACGGTCCGGCGACCGGCTGCTGCTACATCCTGGTGACGCCCGACGGTGAGCGCACCATGAACACCTATCTCGGCGCCGCGCAGAACCTGACCGCCGCCGACATCGATCCCGCCCAGATTGCCGCGGCCCGCATCGTCTATCTCGAAGGCTATCTGTGGGACCCCAAGGAGGCCAAGGAGGCCTTCGTGAAGGCAGCGACGGTCGCGCATGATGCGGGACGCGAGGTGGCGCTGACATTGTCGGACTCGTTCTGCGTCGACCGCTATCGCGAGGAGTTCCTGGACCTGATGCGGGGCGGCACCGTCGATATCGTCTTCGCCAACGAGGCCGAACTGCACTCCCTGTATCAGACCTCCGATTTCGACGGCGCGCTGAAGCAGCTGCGGGAGGATGCGACACTCGGCATTGTCACCCGCAGCGACAAGGGCTGCGTCGTGGTGTCGAATGACGGCGTCATCGCGGTGCCGGCGCATCCGATCGAGACGCTGGTGGACACGACCGGCGCCGGCGACCTGTTCGCCGCGGGCTTCCTGTTCGGGCTGGTGCGCAAGACCGGCTACGAGATGGCTGGACGGCTCGGCGGCCTCGCCGCCGCCGAGGTGATCCAGCACATCGGCGCCCGTCCGCAGGTGTCGCTGAAGGAGCTGGCCGCGCAGAACGGGCTAAAGGCGTAACTGACCAGACGAGCGTTTCCTGAGAGACGGCGATCCATGCTGGTCTGGGCTCGCGCCGGCTGCAACGGCAGAGAACTCTATTAGTTTAGGCCACGCCAAACGTCGGAGGCGCGCGATCTCATCGATCGCGCGCCTCCGCGCTGTCTCAATGCATCACGCGGCCTTCCGTCCGCCGGCGGCATCCAGGCCGGCATAGACCGCGCGCTCGAAGCCGGCAAAGGTCTCCAGGCACAGCCGGTCTGCGAACGGCAACAGCTGCATCAGGATTACGCCGGTGACGTCCCGCGCGGGATCGATCCAGTAATACGTGTTGGCGAGGCCGGCCCAGGCGAGGCTGCCGGCGCTGCGGCCCTCCGGTGTCGGCGCCGTCGTGATCATGAAGCTCAGGCCCCATTTCTTGACGATGTCCGGATAGAGATCGACGTCATTGGTGACCCCGGGCACGGCCGCCGCCATCTTGGTCATCTCCAACTCGCCGATATGGTTGTCGCGCATCGCTGCGACCGTCTCCGGCTTCAGCACCTGGTTGCCATTGCCGCGGCCGTTGTTGAGGATCATCCGGGTGAAGCGGATGTAGTCGCCGGCGGTGCCGTAGAGTCCGCCGCCACCCATGTGGAATTCCGGCTCCTGCTCGATCTCGAACGGAATCGGCGCCAGCGCGCCGTCCTCGCCGCGGGCATGCATGCCGACCAGCCGTGCGCGCTGCGACGCGCCGAGCTTGAAGCCGGTATCATCCATGCCGAGCGGAGCGAACAGATTGTCGCGCAGGTAGCGATCGAGCGTCACGCCGCTGACGGCCTCCACCGCCTTGCCGACGAAGTCGATGTTGATGCCATATTCCCAGCGCGTGCCCGGGTCGGAGGCGAGCGGCAGCGTCAGCGCGTCGTTCTTGCAGGTGATGATGCCGGGCGTGCCGGCCTTCTGCACATAGCTCGCCATGTCGCCGTTCCACATGTCGTAGCAGAACCCGGCGGTATGGGTCATCAGATGGCGCAAGGTGATCGCGGTCCTGGCCGGCCGCAGGATCGGCTCGCCATGGGCGTCGAAGCCGTCCAGCACCTTCGGCGCGGCAAGATCGGGGAGAACCTCGCCGATCGGCGCGTCCAGCGACAGCCGTCCCTGTTCGACCAGCTGCATTCCGGCGGCGCAGGTGATCGCCTTGGTCATCGACGCGATCCAGAACACGCTGTCCGTCGTCATCGGGTCGTCGCGGCCGAGGTCGCGCTTGCCGAAGGCGCCTTCGTAGATCACGCCGTTGCTGTCCGCGGCGACGGCGACGACGCCGGGAATCTCGCCGGCCTCGGCCCTCTGCCGCAACCCGCGATCAATATCGGTCTTGTTCTGCATGATGTCCTCCCGTTCCGTTCTTGTGTGACGGCGGATGATTGTTTCCTGCGCCGTTCCGGCCAGCAAGAACCGTCCGCCGTGGGACTGGTCGCGATCTCGTGATGATGCGGCGCGAATGATCGCGGCACGGGAGAAGGCCGTCCGGAAGGCCACATCCCTTCAAATTCCTCAGAGAATCATGGTTAGTTCCGTCCAGCCGCGAGCCTGCCACATGGGGGCCATGTTCCCATCACGGGCCTGGTCCTGTTGTGAGTTGCAACCATTTCTGCATTAAAGGGTTGAAGACACCGGCCTTTTCAGGCCACGCGAGACATTTTTGGCGGCAACGACCGCCAAATGGGGGCGATATGATTTCGACATGGAGCGAGTGGAAGCGGTATCCGCGGCCCGGCCGCGGTGACAATATCGAGGCGCCGATCACGCCCGGAATCTACGAGGTGCGCATCGCCGCAACCGGTGCGTTGTACGCGTTCGGCGCCGTCGACAATGTCGCGCAGGCGCTGGCGCTGCTGCCTGTCGGGCAGAAGTCCTGGTTTGGACGCCGCGACCCTGCGGCGTTGCCCGACCTCGAATACCGCACCTGCGCAACGTCGACCAAGGCCGACGCCAAGGCGGCAGCCGAACGCATGATCGGACGTCGCGAGACCTATATGAGCGGCGCGGCCTGAGCCGCTGGCATCGGGCGGTCAGCACGCGCCGTCAGTACGCATTTGGTGCTGGAAAGGCACGGTTGGCCAGATCGAATGTACCGTTCAGGCGGCGCACACGCCGTGCGCCTGCGCCCGACGGTGGCTATATTCGAGGCGACATGTTGCTCGCTTTCGAGGAGTTGCCCGATGACACCGACCGCAGCCACCCGCACCACGCCGTCCGCGACTGCCAGCTTGCGGGAACGTCTGAAGGACGGCTCGCTGCTGCGTGAGCAGTGCTATATCGACGGCAGCTGGGTCGGCGTTCCCGTCTTCCCGGTCAACAATCCGGCCACCGGCGCCGAACTCGCCAAGGTGGCTCAGCTTGGCGCCGCGGAGACGACGCAGGCGGTCGAGGCCGCCGCGCGGGCCTTCCCGGCCTGGGCCAAGCTGACCGCCAAGCAGCGCTCCAATCTCCTGCGCAAATGGTTCGAGCTGATCGTGGCGAACCGCGAGGACCTCGCGCTGATCCTCACCTCCGAGCAGGGCAAGCCGCTCAACGAGGCGCTCGGCGAGGTCGATATCGGCGCCGCCTATATCGAGTTCTTCGCCGAGGAGGCGCGCCGCGTCTATGGCGAGACGATCCCGACGCAGAAGCCGGATGCACGGCTGCTCGCGCTCAAGCAGCCGATCGGCGTCTGCGGTGCGATCACGCCGTGGAATTTTCCGAACTCGATGATCACCCGCAAAGTGTCCCCGGCCCTCGCTGCCGGCTGCACCGTGGTGCTGAAGCCGGCCAATGAAACGCCGCTGTCGGCGCTGGCGCTCGCCGTGCTGGCTGAGCGCGCCGGCATTCCGAAGGGCGTGCTCAACATCATCACCGGCGACGCGCCGCCGATCGGCAAGGTGCTGTGCGAGCATCCGGCCGTTCGCTTCGTCGGCTTCACCGGCTCGACCGAGGTCGGCAAGATCCTGTACCGCCAGTCCGCCGGCACGGTGAAGAAGCTCGGCCTCGAGCTCGGCGGTAACGCGCCGTTCGTGGTGTTCGACGATGCCGATGTCGATGCGGCGGTCGAAGGCGCCATCGTCTCGAAGTATCGCAACATGGGCCAGACCTGCGTCTGCGCCAACCGCCTCTATGCACAGGACGGCATCTACGACGCCTTCGTCGAGAAGCTGGCGGCGCGGGTCGCGGCGATGAAGATCGGCGACGGCACCGAGGCTGGCGTTGTGCAGGGACCACTCATCAACGAGGAGGCGGTGGAGAAGGTCGAGCGCCACATCGCCGATGCGGTGAAGGGCGGCGCGACGATCGTCACCGGCGGCAAGCGCCATGCGCTCGGCCGCACCTTCTTCGAGCCGACGGTTCTATCCAACGTGAAGGCCGATGCGCTGGTCGCGCATGAGGAGACGTTCGGCCCGCTCGCGCCGGTCATCCGCTTCCAGAGCGAGGCCGACGTCATCGCGATGTGCAACGCCTCGCCGTTCGGTCTTGCCTCCTACTTCTACGCCCGCGATCTCGGCCGCGTCTGGCGCGTGGCGGAGGCGCTGGAGTCGGGCATGGTCGGCGTCAACACCGGCCTGATCACCACCGAAGTGGCGCCGTTCGGCGGCGTCAAGGAGAGCGGCCTGGGGCGCGAGGGTTCGCATCACGGCATCGAGGAATATCTCGAGATCAAATATGTGATGATGGCCGGCGTGTGAGATCACGCCGACCTGTCGACCGAAGATGACGTCGAGACCGCGGGAAGCTTGTTCACCGGCACCATGAAGGATTTGTTGCCGACCTGATAGATCACCGTCCCGCTCTTGCCGTCATTGGTCGAGATCTGCGACTGACCGAACATGATGACGTTCTTGTAGACGATCCCGATGCCTTGGCGGGTAATGCCGTCGGTGGTGACGCTGACCTGTGCCTCATTGCCCTTGACGGCCAGGACGCGAAAGCTCGCGCTCTTGCCGTTGTCGGCCGAATAGCCGGCCCAGCTGCCCGTCAGGTTGCTCTCATTGGCGGGAGGGGCCTGCTTTTCGAGCATCGCGGTGGCCTTGCCGCCGCCGGCCGAGAACAGCAGCACGGCATTCTTGCCGTTCTTGGTTCCGAGCGTCACGGGGCCGAAGTCGATGGTGGAACCGTTGACCTTGCCGATGCCGCGCTCGGTGCGTCCATGATGGGTGTATTCCACCGTCGCCTGGGCGCCGCGAATGTTCACGACCTTGAAGCTCACGGCCTGGTTGTTGGCCGTCCAGCTGCCCTTCCACTCACCGAGCAGGTTGCTCTGGTGATAGACCCGCTCCATGGCGGGAGAAATCTGGTTCGTGCTTTGGACGATCGCCATGGGCGCCCGCAACGAGCTGATGTGCTCTTGTCGATATATTTCTAAACATTACAAACTGTATCGAGGCGTAGCCCCGCAGGGTAAACGATGGGTTAATGGCGGCGGCGGTGCTCCGCTGCGCGCTGCGACCGATCGTCTCGGGCTCGCGCGCCGATGTCGTAAGCCCGCTCGCCGCGTGATCTGCCCTGCGCCTGCTGACGGCAGGGACTACCGCCTCAGCACCGCGATGGTGCGATTGGCGAAGCTCAGCCGCTCCGCCATGATCGTCACGAAATAGGTCAGCAGCTTCTGCGCCAGCGCCGGGTGCTCGCGCGTGATCGCGTCGAATTGCGGGATGCTGAGCTCATAGAGCACGCTGTCGGTCTCGGCCTGGATCGTCGCGCTGCGCGGCGTATGCGCCACCAGCCCCATCTCGCCGATCGTCGTGTAGCGCCCGAGGCTGCGCACCCGCGTCGTGCCGCCGCGCTCGGCCGGGACCATGATGCCGACCCGTCCGTCGAGGATGAAATGCATCGAGGCCGCCTCGTCGCCCGCGCGCACGATGGTGGTGCCGGCGGGCACGTCGAGCCGTTCGCAGCGGCGCATCAGCTCGCTGGCATCGGCGTCGCTGCCGAGGATGGCAGTGAACCAGTCGCGTAGCGAGGCCTCGTCCTGGGCATGGCCCTGATGGCGCGCGATGATCGCGTTCTCGCAGCGTTCGAGCGCATGATCGAGCTCGGGTGTGATCACCACATCCTTGGTGATGAACTCGCCAGCGCGCAGCGTCCGCTCGATCGCGGGCGTCAGATGCGCCATCGCGATCTGGACGTGGCGGTCGCGCGCCAGCCGCTTGATCTGGCTGAAGCTGTAGGCGGCCGAGGAATCCATGCCGGTCACGAGCCGGAAATCGAGCACCAAAAAGCGGCATTCGGAACGGCGCTGCAGCCGCGCCTTGACGTGGCGGTACAGCCGGTTGGCCGATCCGAAGAACAGATAGCTCTGCAGGTTGAGGCCATGGATCTCGCCGCCATGCAGCGCGAGGATCTCCTGCTGCTCGCGCGAGCGGTCGAGCGAGCTGCGATATTCGGTGCCGTCGAAGCTGTATTTGATCGGGTTGATGCGCGCCGCGCTGAACGCGAAGGCGGTGCAGCCGATCACGATGCCTAGCACGATCCCGGCGATGAAGCCCCATTTCAGGATGATGATGATGATCGCGAGCAGCGAGGCATATTCGATCAGCGACAGCCGCCGCCGCGACTGCACCGCCCATTTGTACAGCGTGTCGGCGCCGAGATAGAGCAGCAGCCCGCCGAGCACGAATTTCGGCATGTAGCCGAGCAGGGACGGCGCCAGCACCAGCATCGACAGCGCGATCGTCGCCGATGTCAGTCCCGACAGCCGGCCGCTGCCGCCGGCGCTGAAATTCAGGATGGTGCGGCTCACCGAGATGCAGCCGGGGTAGCCGCCGATGCTGGCGGCGAGGATGTTGCCGAGGCCGGTGACGGTGAGCTCGCGCTCGATATTGGCCTCGCTATGGGTCGCGACCTCGATGCCCGTCGTGTTGAACAGCGTGCTGCAGGCGGTGACGAAGATGACGGCGATGATGTCGCCGGCCAACGCCGGCAGCGCATGCCAGGGATAATGACTCAGCGCATCGATCGTCCAAGGCCAGGCCAGCGCCACGTGCTGTGGCGGCAGGAACGTCCATCCCAGCGTCTGCGCCGCCTTGGGCGAAATGCCGGCCAGCCAGAAGCCCGCATGGGCGGCCAGGGTCGCGACGATCAGAATCAGCGGCAGGCTGAATGGCCAGCGCGACCGGTGCCAGGTCAGGTACAGCACCAGCGCCATCACCGCCGCTGCGCCGAGCTCGTACAGCACCTGCCGCGAGGCGAAGGCGCCGAGCGTCGCCAGCTCCAGCTGCTGGCCGGTGACGACGCTGATGGCGCCGAGCAGGATGAGCGCGCCGGTGGCGCCGAGAAAGCCGGCGACAACCGGATAGGGCACGTAGCGGATGGCGCGGCCGAGCTGCGTCGTGCCGAGGCCGCCCAGGATCAATCCGGTGGCGAGGCTGGCGAACCCGAAGGTGATGAGTACCACCGGCAACAGGGCCGCGGCGGGGGCGGCTCCGGCGAGCCGGTCCGCGATCGTGCCGGCCAGGATCGCGGTCGTCGCCGCGACCGAACTGTCCGGCGCCCCGATCGCAAACGGCAGCGAGCTGCCGAGCGCCAGCACCAGCGCCATCAGCGCCGAGACGGTGAAGGTGATGCCGAGGCCGTGGCTGAGAGAGGGCGCGAGCGGGCCTGCGAAGATCAGCAGCGTATAGGACAGCCCGTAAGTGATGGTCAGAACGCTGGCGGCGGCGCCGCCAAGAATGTCCTCGAAACCGCGTCGCGCGGCCGAATGGCCGATCGTGGCCGAAACCGTGTTGCTCACGCCAATATGCCTCAATTCAATGCGGCCAGTGGTAGGCTGACGGCCGCCCGGCGCAAGTGACAATTTTATGACAAGACCAGGACAGCAGAGTCGGCCTGTGGCGACGTCGCCAAGGCTTGCAACGAGAAGACGGTTCGTCGAGGATGCGGCGCGGGACCGGTCACGCGTAGAGGATGTGGCGCGCAGCCTGGAGCAGGACGCCGGCAGGCCCAGGCCATAGGCCAGCGACATGCCGTCGATCGCGCCGAGACTGGCTGGGAGAGCCCTCATGATGCTGTACGATTGCTCAACGGCGCCCAGTCCGCGCCGCGTGCGCATCTTTCTCGCCGAGAAAGGTCTCACGCTTCCCACCGTGCAGGTCGATCTGCGCGGCGGCGAGCAGTTCACTCCGGCGTTTCGCGCCATGAATCCCGGTTGCACCGTGCCGGTGCTCGCGCTCGACAGCGGCGCGGCCATTAGCGACATCATTGCCATCTGCCGCTATATCGAGGAGCTGCATCCTGAGCCCGCCCTGATGGGACGAGACGCGGAAGAACGGGCGCTGATCGAATGCTGGGTGCGGCGGATCGAGTGGGATGGCATCTACGCCATCCAGGAAGCGTTCCGGAACAGCATGCCGGGCCTGGAGCACCGCGCGCTGCCGGGCCCGCTGCCGCTCGAGCAGATTCCGGCGCTGGCGGAGCGCGGCCGCCTGCGGGCGCGGCATTTCCTGGCATGGCTCGATACGCGGCTCGCCGATCACGCCTTCGTCGGCGGAGCCGCCTTCACGATCGCCGACATCAGCGCCATGGTGGCCGTCGATTTTGCCGCGCGCGCGAAGCTCGATCCCCCCGAGCACCTTCGCCATCTCAGGCGATGGCACCAGGACGTGTCGAGCCGCCCGAGCGCGAAGGCGTGACGTGGCCGACGGGCTTGCCTAAGCCGCAAGCTTGGCCAGTCCCTCCCAGTCGAATGTGATGCCGTGGCCGGGTCGTGCCGGCGCCAGCGCGAGGCCATTCTCCAGCAGCAGCGGGTGTTCGATGAAGCGGTCGAGGCCGAAGCCGTGCGCCTCGAGGAACGAGCGGTTCGGGCAGGCGGCGAGCAGGTGCACGGTGACGTCATGCGCGCCATGGCTGGTCACCGGCAGGTTGAAGGCTTCGGCGAGCCGCGCGATCTTCATGAAGGACGTGACGCCGCCGCAATTGGTGACGTCGGGCTCGGGATAGGACAGGGCGCCAGAGGCGATGTAGGTCTTGAAGTCCCATAGCGAGCGCAAATTCTCGCCCGCCGCGATCGGCACGCCGCCGGCAGCCAGGATGCGGGCATGGCCGGCGATGTCGTCGGGAATGGTCGGTTCCTCCAGCCAGGTCAGATCGAACGGCTGCAGCGCGCGTGCGGCGCGGATCGCCTCCTCGACCGTCCACTTCATGTTGGCATCGGCCATCAGCGGAAAGCCGTCGCCGAGATGCTCGCGCATCGCGGCCACCCGCGCGACGTCGGCGCCGAGATCAGGCCGGCCGACCTTCATCTTGATGGCGCGAAAACCCTTGGCGAGATTGTCGTCGGTCTGCTTCAGCAAGGCCTCGTTCGACAGATCGAGGTCGATGCCGCCGGCATAGCAGGGCACGCCGGCATCGAAGCCGCCGAGCAGCTTGAACAGCGGCAGCGTCGCGCGCCGCGCCTTCAGATCCCATAGCGCGATATCGAGCGCCGACAGCGCCAGCACGACCGGTCCGCCGCGCCCGCCATAATGCAGGCCCCACCACACCCGGTGCCAGATTGCCTCGGTGTCGTCGGCATCATGGACCGCGATCAGATCGGGAATCTCGCGCCTGACGATGTCGGCAACCGCGCCGCCATTGCGCCCGACCGTATAGGTGTAGCCGACGCCTTCGGCGCCGTCGGCATCGCGCACCCGGCAGGTGATCAGCTCGAATGCCGTCATCGCACCATGCGTGCTATCGGACAGCGTCACGCTGAGCGGAATGCGGTAGAGCCCGGTCTCGATCGATGCGATCAGTGCCATCGGCGCGGTTCCTTCCCTGGATTTTTGGCGAAGGTTATGCTCGTGATGCGGCAGGGGCAAATGCGAATGCCACATGGCCGACCCGGGCCGGGCCTCGATATGGATCAGCATGCTACCTGGATGTGGTGAGTCTGAATGACGAGCGATCGCGACATCCTGGCTCTGGGTGACCTCGATGGCGCCGATATCTTGGGTATGCTGACGCGAGCGCAGGAGCTTGCCGCCTGCTGGCAGGCGCGCGAGATGCCGCAGACGCTTGCAGGCCGGCGCATCGCCCTCGTCGTCGACGATGGCGGCTGGCGCAATACCACCGCTTTCGATCTCGGCGCGCGATCGATGGGCGGGCTGTGCGTGCACGCGCCGATACGTCTCAACGCAACGGAGGCGGCGGAGGATCTCGCCGCCTATCTTGACAACTGGTTCGATGCGGTGGTCTGCCGGACCCCCGAACTGGAGATGCTGTATGCGTTGTCCCACTGGGCGCAGGCGCCAGTGGTCAACGCGCGCACGCGGCAGAATCATCCCTGCGAGACGCTCGGCGACCTCGCCTTCCTGTGGCATCGCCACGGCGCGATCGACGGCCTGAAGATCGCCGTGGTGGCGCCCGCCGCGAACATCCTGGGCTCGTGGATCGAGGCCGCGCAGGTGCTTCCGATCGAGGTCGTCCAGGTCTATCCGGCGCGGTGGCACGCGCCGGGAGAATCGCCGCGCTTTCGCGTCGCGACCGATCTCGGCGAATTGCAGGATGCCGACGTGATCATCACCGATTGCTGGCCGAGAGATGACGACGCCGGCGACCTGCAGGACTATCAGATCACCGCAGCGCTGCTGGATGGCCTTCGGCCTGATCTGGACTTCCTGCCTTGTCCACCGGTGACACGGGGAATGGAGGTCTCTGGCGATGCCATGCTGCACCGCGCCTGTCGGGTGGTGCAGGCCAAGGCGTTCCTGCTGCACGCGCAGAATGCCGCGCTCGAATGGGTGTTCGGTGCGCTGTGATCTCCGGTCTTGGCTTTTCCATGCGCGTTGCGCTTGGGATGAAAAGGTTGAGTCTGGCGCGGTCCGGCCGACTTGATCCTGAGCCAGGGACGGCCGTGAGCGGCAATAGAGGTGTCGATGAGCTCAAATCGCATGGCGAAGTTGCTGGATCTGGCACGTCAGATCTCGCGTCTTGAGATCGGTCATCCGATGAGAGTAGCCGTCGATGGCCGAACGGCATCGGGCAAGACGACCCTGTCGGACGAGTTGGCAGAGCTGATCGAACGAAGCGGCCGGCCGGTCATCAGGACATCGATAGACGGGTTTCACCGTCCGAAAGCTCAGCGCTATGCGCGCGGACGGTTCTCCGCTCTCGGCTACTACAATGATGCCCGCGATCTGTCCGCCGTCAGATCCCTGTTGCTGGAGCCGCTGGCGCCCGGTGGCGATCGCCTCTACAGGACGGCGTCCTTCGATCTCGAGCGTGATGTGGCGATCGCGCAGCCTTCCGCGCTGGCGCCGGTTGATGCAGTGCTGGTCGTCGACGGGACCTTCCTTCAACGACCTGAGCTGCGGGATCTTTGGGACATCGTGATCTTCGTAGAGACGTCGAGAGGCCTCTCTGATGCAAGAGGTCTGAGGCGCGACCGTGACCGCCTCGGCGAGCAGATTGCCATGAAGGTCTATGCAGAACGCTATGGGCCTGCTTTTGACATCTATGAGGAGACCTGTGATCCCGCCAGAACAGCCGATGTCGTTTTCAATAACGAGGATGTAGATGATCCGATCCTTCGCATCAGACGGGGAGGCCGGCTCTCGCCGGATCAGCAGTGCTGAACCCTGGCAGCGGCCATGCGGCCGGAGGTTTGCTGGTGGACGGTGACACGCTATGCTCGGCCATGTCCCCGATCCATTCTGTATTGCTCGATCTCGACGGCACGCTCATCGACTCGCGTCCCGGCATCGCCGCGAGCACGCTGGCGGCCTTGCGGTCGCTGGGACACACGCCCGACGACACGCTCGACGTCACAGCCTTCATCGGCCCGCCATTGCAGGACATGCTGCGTGTCCTACTGCAGGCCCATGGCGACGACCGTGTCGACGACGCCGTCGCCGCCTATCGCCAGCATTATGGTGACACCGGCCTGTTCGACTGTGCGCTCTATCCCGGCATCCGCGACGCGCTGCAGGCGATGCACGACGCCGGCCTGCGGATCTATCTCGCGACGTCGAAGCGCGAAATGTTCGCGCGGCGCATCCTGGAGCATCTCGGCCTGGCATCGTATTTCCGGGCCATTCACGGCTCGGTGCCGTCAGGGGCGCTCGACCACAAGCCCGAGCTGCTCGCACATATCCTCGCCGAGCGGAATATCGCGGCGCCCGACAGCCTCATGGTCGGCGACCGCCGCCATGACGTCGCCGGCGCCCATGCTGTTCGCATGAGGAGCCTCGGTGTGCTCTGGGGCTATGGCAGCCGCGACGAGCTCGAAGCCGCCGGCGCAGACCGCCTCGTGGAAAATCCCGCCGATCTCGCGGGCACCGTGCTGGCGATGCTGCGCCGATAGTCCGGTGCGAGCCGCGTCTGCTGGATGCACGATGGCGTCCTGCCGGGTCGCAACCTTGCGCCCGAACCCAAAAGCCGCGAAGATCGCGAACAAACAATCCCAGGGCAGGAATACCACGCACATGGAATTCGACGACGTCATCCTCGGCCGCCGCAGTATTCGTGGCTACAAGCCCGATCCCGTGCCACGGGCGCTGATCGAGGAGATCCTCACGCTGGCGATGCGCGCGCCGTCGTCGATGAACACCCAGCCGTGGAATTTCTACGTCATCACCGGCGAGCCGCTCAACCGCATCCGTGCCGGCAACACCGAGCGCATGCTGGCGGGCGTGCCCCAGTCGCGCGAGTTTCGCATCGGCGAGCCGTTTGCCGGTCAGCACCGCGAGCGTCAGATTGGCGTCGCCAAGCAATTGTTTTCCGCCATGGGCATCGCACGCGACGACAAGGAGAAGCGTCAGGACTGGGTGCTGCGTGGCTTCCGCCAATTCGATGCGCCGGTCTGCATCATCGTCACCTACGACCGCGTGCTCGCCGGCAGCGACGACACGCCGTTTGATTGCGGTGCCGTCACCACGGCGCTGGTCAATGCCGCCTGGTCCCGCGGCCTCGGCGCGGTCATCAACAGCCAGGGCATCATGCAGTCGCCGGTCGTGCGCGAGCACGCCGGCATCGCCGACGACCAGGTCATCATGAAGAGCATCGCGCTCGGCTGGCCGGATCACGATTTCCCCGCCAATGCCGTGGTGTCGGAGCGGAAGTCGGTGAAAGAGGCGACCGTGTTTGTGGGGTTTGACGATTAGCTGCGCGCCGAGAGCTTGCAGAAATCCTCAAAGATGGCTTGCGGCGCTTTCGATATCGGTGGCGAGCAGCATGTGAGGTGCGTCCACCCATCGTCGATCCGCGTATGAATCAGCGAGATGGTGGGAACGGCGAGACCGCCATCTCGCTCCGGGGAACAGCGCGGCTGCGCACACCCAATGGCGCATATGCCGCAGCAATTCAGGCGTCTGCCGGCAGAATCAGCGCGGCTGCTCCAACGGCAGCGGGGCTGCGGCCTTGCGGGTCTGGATGGCGATGTTGCTCCTGACCTCGCGTACGATCGACAGGCTCAGCAGCCGTTCCACCAGGAAGTGCCGGTAATGCTCCAGATCGGCTGTGACGACCTCGAGCAGGTAGTCCGAGTCGCCGGAGACGAGATGGCAGGCAAGGACTTCCGGCATCGCACACACCGTGTCCTCGAAGGCCATGGCATGTTCGTTCGCGTGCCCCTCGATCTTGACCGCGAGAAATGCGGAAAATCCGAGACCGACGCTGTCGCGGTTCAGGACCGCGCGATAGCCCTGGATGACACCCTGCTGCTCCAGCCGTTTGACGCGGCGAAGACAGGGCGAAGGCGACAATCCGACCCGGTCAGCAAGGTCGACATTGCTCAGCCGCGCATCGGCCTGCAGCTCTCCGATGATGCGTTGGTCGATCGCGTCGAGTCTGGCTTTTGGCATATCTCTGACAATCGCGGCAGGGAACGGACCATTCATTGCATCGTCTGTCGGCAAGATAGCACAGTTCGCAAGGACATGCGCTCCAGTTCGGGATCAATATCTCTGTCGACCGGCAGCGATTGCGAGGAGCGGCCGATGAGCCCTGCGCGCGTCTCGGCCGGTCTCCGTCGCATGATCTTGCCTTCACCAGCCCGGGAGACGCCGACTATGGCCGACATTGCTGTGCACCCATCCGTGATCGCTGCCGTCGAGAGATATTTCGATCTGATGTTCGATTCCAATGTCGAGCAATTCGATCGTGTGTTTGCGCCCACTGCGCGACTGCATGGCCTGCGTGAGAGTGGCCTGCGCGTTCTCACCGCGGCCGAGTATCGCGAGCTGTTGGCGACCACGCCCTCGCCTCAGTCGAAGGCGGCGCCACGTCACCAGGAGATCTTGCTGATCGACCTCGCCTCGCCATCCCAGGCGCTGGCGAAGGTCCGCGTGCGGATCGATCAGACGCTCTATCTCGATTATCTTTGCTTCCACCTGATTGATGGCGAGTGGCTGGTGACGGCCAAGTCGTTTCATATCGAGAGCCGCTTTTTGGCCAACGGGTGATTGCGCGGTCGTGTGCTGCGCCATGTCAGCTAAGCGAAAACTGCCCGTCGCTTGCTGATCAGCTCGCTCCGCTCGCGGCAGGGCGACCGCATATGGAGCTTTACATATTGCGCTCGTCTGTTTCCACGTCGTCATGGCCGGGACAAGCCCGGGCATGACGGAGGACCTCGTTGGCAGGCGTCTGTGTCGCGATTGCCCCATGTCGTCACATGCAACCGTCCCGCGTTGCCGCCGCTCTGCGAGGTCCGGCACACGAAAGAGAGCGCACCGTCGGTGACGCGTGACCTCGGTTGCCACGCAAGGAGAAGATGAGCGCCTCCACAAGCCTCCCAGCCAGGGGGCGCACGCAGCATCGCTCAGATGTTCAGCTCACGTCCCGTCACCCGCCGGAACGCTTCGAGATAGCGCTGGCTGGTGGCGTCGACCACGCTCTGCGGCAGCGGCGGCGGCGGGGCCTCGCCGTTCCAGCGGCCGGCCTTACGCTCGGCGTCGAGATAGTCGCGCAGCGGCTGCTTGTCGAAGCTCGGCTGCGGCTGGCCCGGCTTGTAGGCGTCGACCGCCCAGAAGCGCGAGCTGTCAGGCGTCATCACCTCGTCGATCAGGATGATGTGGCCATCCTTGTCGCGGCCAAACTCGAACTTGGTGTCGGCGATGATGATGCCCTGCTCGCGGGCGAGCGTCTCGCCGAGCGTATAGACGGCGCGCGTCATGCTCTCTAGCGTGTAGGCCGTCTCGTCGCCGACCACCTCGCGCATCCGTGCGATCGTGATGTTCTCGTCATGACCGGTCTCGGCCTTGGTCGCCGGGCTGAAGATCGCAGGCTCCAGCTTCTGGCTCTCGACCAGGCCTGCAGGCAGCTGCTCGCCGGCCAGCGTGCCGCTCGCCGCGTATTCCTTCCAGGCCGAGCCGGAGAGATAGCCGCGGATCACGCATTCGATCGGGAACACGTTGGTGCGCTTGCACAGCATCGCGCGGCCCAGGATCTCCTGGCGATGCGGCGCGAGCTCCGGGACCTCGGCGATGATCGCGTCGGTATCGGCCGAGATCATGTGGTGATGCACGACGCCTTCCAGCGCATTGAACCAGTAGGCCGAGATCTGCGTCAGCACCGCGCCCTTCATCGGGATGGTCTCGTTCATCACGACGTCGAAGGCGGAGATGCGGTCGGTGGTCAGCAGCAGCACGCGGTCGTCGCCGACGGCATAGATGTCGCGGACCTTGCCGCGGCCGATTTTCGGGAGCGGCAGATTGCTGGCGAGAAGCGTGGTCATCGGGGCGGGCTTTCGAAACGGGAGCGTTGCGCTCCCAATAGCCTATTCCGGCAGCGGAATGAACTCGTGCTCCTGCGGAACGGCGGCGAAGCGGCCGGTTTTCCAGTCCTGCTTGGCCTGCTCGATGCGCTCCTTGCTGGACGAGACGAAATTCCACCAGACATGGCGCGGCCCTTCCAGCGCGTCGCCGCCGAGGAACATCATCCGGGTCGGCTTCACGATGCGCACGCAGATGGCGTCGCCGGGACGGAAGATCAGCAGCCGCGGCCCGGTATGGCGCTCGCGCGCGATCTCGATTTCGCCATCGACGATATAGATCGCGCGCTCCTCGTGGTCGGGATCGAGCGGGACGACCGTTCCGGCCTGCGCGGTGACCTCGACATAGAACCAGGGCGAGACCATCGTCACCGGCGAGGCCGCGCCGAAGGCTTTGCCGGCGATCACGCGCGCGGTGAAGCCGGTGTCGCTGACCGTCGGCAGCGCGTCGGCCGCGTAGTGCTGGAAGCTCGGCGCGATCTCTTCGGATTCGACCGGGAGCGCGATCCAGCTCTGCAGGCCCAGCATGCTCTGGCCATTCTGCCGCTGCAGATCCGGCGTCCGCTCCGAATGCGCGATGCCGCGCCCGGCGGTCATCAGGTTCATCGCGCCGGGCTGGATCTCCTGGACATTGCCCTCGCTGTCGCGATGCATGATGGCGCCGTCGAACAGATAGGTGACGGTGGCGAGCCCAATATGCGGATGCGGCCGCACGTCCATGCCCTTGCCGGAGACGAACTGCACCGGGCCGAAATGATCGAAGAAGATGAACGGACCGACCATTTGTCGCCGCCCATGCGGCAGCGCGCGGCGCACGGCGAAGCCGTCGCCGAGATCGCGGGTGCGCGGCACGATGACGTGCTCCAGCGCATCGCAGGAGGCGGGATCGCCGAATTCGGGATCGATCGATGGCTGCCAGCTCATGGGATCCTCCAGAGATGTGATCGCGCGAGCTTAGCAGCTTTGCCGAGGCTACGGCAGGGCATGAGGCCGCAGCGGGGCCGCGATTTGAACGGCAGGCCGCTCCGGCCTAGAGTTCCGGCGCCGACAATGGACCCGCCTTGATGCCGCTGGAAAGCCTTGATCTCGCGTTGCGTGCTGCCGCCATCGCCTTGCTTGCGGTGCTCGCGGTATCCCTGGGACGCGACCTCGGCAGGCAATGGAGCGGCCGGCTCGCGATCGCCCTGGCGCTGGGCGCGGCGGCGCATGCTTTGACGTTCAACATCGGCGGCGCCGCAGCTCCCTCGCTGGCGGTGGCGCCGCTGATCGCGGTCGCAACCGCCGCCATCGTCGTCCTCTGGCTGTTCTGCCGCGCGCTGTTCGACGATGGTTTTGCGCCGCGTTGGCTGCACGGCCTGATCTGGCTCGCGGTTTTCGGCTTCAGCATGATCAGCTGCCTCGTGCTGGGACCGTCCGGCCATGTGCGGCTCGTGATCGTCGCCAACAATCTGCTGGCGCTTGGCTTCGTCGGGCTCGCCTTGGCGCAGACGGTCCGCTCGTGGTCGGTGGATCTGGTCGAGCGACGCAGGCGCGTCCGCGCTGTCGTGGTCATCGCGGCGCTCGGCTATGGCGGCGTCAATGCGCTGCTGCAGATTGGGACCGTCGGCGGCGGTGCGTCGGAGCTCGCCAATGTCATCAACGCGGCGATGTTGCTGGCGGTGGTCGGCGCCGTCGCGCTGATGCTGCTGAGGGTCGGCGCCGGCGACGTGTTCGCCGTGGAGACGCCTCGGGCCATGGCCGTCAGCGAGGCTGCAGCTGCCGCGGCGACCAAAGCCGGCGAGACGGTCGCGAACCGCAGACTGGTCGAGCGGCTGACCCGGCTGATGGCGGATGAGCGGATCTACCGCCAGGAGAACGTCACCATCGGCGCACTGGCCACCAGGCTCGGCATTCCCGAATACCGGTTGCGGCGGCTGATCAACAGTGAACTCGGCTATCGCAACTTCAGCAGCTTCCTGAACAGCCACCGTATCGCGGAGGCGCAAGCGGCGCTCGCCGATCCCGCCCAGGCCGAGGTGCCCGTGATCACCATCGCGATGGATGCCGGGTTCCAGTCGCTCGGTCCCTTCAACCGCGCCTTCAAGGCGGTGACCGGGGTGACGCCGACAGAATACCGCCGCATGAGGCGGTCCGCGGCGTGACGGTTGCGATGTTGAAATCGAAGGAGAATTTCGAAATCGGCGAGGTCGCTGCGGCTTTCGACGAGGAGATCCTTCGAAATCGGCGAGCGCTGCAGCCGCCGCTGCACTGTCGTCCGGCAGGTCCATCCGCCGGAGCTGCCCATGACTCGCCGCCGCCTGCTGTTCGTTGTTCTCGCCACCACTGCGCTGACCGCCTTGGCCGTCGCCGCCGCCCGTGCCCGCGACGTGCCCCAGGTCGCGACGGGTTTCATCGCCAGCGTGGTGTGTTCGGAGACCTTCGTCTCCGGCGTCGACCCGGACCGCATCCTGTCCGAAACCCAAGCCGCGATGCCCGGTGCTGGCCTGCTGAACTGGGCCATGGACGTCCATGTGGATCGCGTCGCCAAGGACGTTACCGTCACGCTCCTCGGGCTCGGCCGCAGCCATGCGGTCTTTGCCGAGGGGCTCGGCTGTCATCTGGACCATGGCGAGGCGCAAGGCTGGCCGACGGCGCGGCCCGCTCCTGCGCAGCCGGCCGCGCTCCCGGAGATCGCTCCGCCCCATCCCGTGGCGCCGGCGACACCTGCGCTCGCCGCCGCACTCGATCGCGCCTTCTCCGAGCCGGAGTCCCCGCCGTTCCGGCGCACGCATGCCGTGATCGTGCTCAAGGACGGCAAAGTGATCGCCGAACGTTACGCCCCCGGGTTCACGCTCGACACGCCCTTGCTCGGTTTCTCCGCGACCAAGTCGATGACCGCCACCCTGATCGGCATTCTCGTCCGCCAGGGCAGACTCGCGCTGCACGCGCCAGCGCCCGTCGCCGCGTGGCGGAGCGAGATCGATCCGCGCCACGCCATCACCATCGATCACCTGCTGCGGCATACCGCGGGGCTCGCGCTCGGCAACTCGCTGCAGGCCTCGTTGTTGTCGGCGCTCGAGCCGGTCAACCGGATGAAGTTCGTCGAAGCGGATCGCGCGGCGTTCGCCGAATCCATGCCGCTCGAAACCAATCCGGGCGCTGTCTTCAACTACCACGATGGCAACACCGTCATCCTCTCGCATCTCATCCGCGACGCCGCTGGCGGCAGTGCTGCGGATGTGCTTCGTTTTGCCCATCGCGAGCTGTTCGATCCGCTCGGTATGCGCAACGTCACGATCGAGTTCGATGCCGCCGGCACTCCGGAGGGATCGAGCCAGATGCTGGCATCGGCGCGCGATTGGGCGCGGCTCGGCCAACTCTATCTCGACGACGGCGTCGTCGGCGGCCGCCGCATCCTGCCCGCGGGCTGGGTCGATTATGTCAGCACCCCGACGCCGGACGCCTTTGTCGGCATCGGCGCCGGATTTTGGACCAATCGTGGCGACAGTTTCGGCGCGAATTACCGCATCTCCCATGGCTGGCCGCGCGATGCCTTCTTCGCCAAGGGCACGCTCGGCCAGTATGTCATCGTCATCCCCTCCGAACGCCTGGTCATCGCGCGCTTCGGCCGCACCGTGAACTGGCCGCCGGAGGTCGACGGCGTGGCACGGCTCGTGAGCGACGTGATTGCCGCGACACATGGGGAATGATGCATGCGCTATGCTCTCCCCAACGCGGTGGCCTGCGCCACACGATCGAACCGCTCCAGCCCCAGGATCGCGTCGGCAAAATGCTGCGCCCGGCTGCTCAGCACCGGCCGCGCCAAGGTGATGAACTTGTCGCTCATGGCCTGCGCCGAGGGGAACGAGGTCGGCTCGCCCGACGGATCGTCATGCAGCCGCTCGTGCACGCCATCCTCGGTGGTGATGGTGACGCGCGCGCCGAACGGATGGCTGCGGCCGATCTCCAATTTGTCGTCCTGCACGACGTCGAACTTGTTCGCGAGGTTGTTGATCGCAGCATCGCCGAGCCGCGTGTAGTCGTCCCAGCCGAAGCGGCCCTGGTCGAGCGCCAGCGCGCCGGTGAAGAACATCGAGAACTGGCCGCCGACGATCGAGGTCGGGTGGCGCTTGGTCGCGGCATCGCCGGTCAAGGTGATGCCGTTGCGGTGCAGACCGATCTCGACGCGCTTGACCTGGTCCGGGGTCAGATTGTGCTCGCGGCGCAGTGCGATGATGGCGTCGATCGCGGCATGCGTATAGCGGCAGCTCGGATACGGCTTCACGCCGATCTTCATCGTCTCATAGGTCGTGCCGAGGCCGGCGACCGCTTTCTCCCGGTGCGGCGTGTCGGTGTAGCCGACCAGCAGGCCGTGCTTGCCCTCGACGGATTCGATCGCGCCGACGAAATCGTTCTTGGCCAAGGTCGCCGCGATCACGCCGTTCATCGCCGACGCCCCGACCTGGTAGCGCTTGTTCCAGGCGCCGTTGACCAGGAATTGCAGCGAGCCGGCCGCCTGGCTGCCGGACACGCCGAACGCGTAGATCAGCTGCTGCTCGGACAGGCCGAACAGCTTGCCGGCGGCCGCGGCTGCGCCATAGGTGCCTGCCGTCGCAGTCGGGTGAAACCCGCGGGCATAATGCGAGGTTGGATCGAGCGCATTGCCGAGCCGGCAGCACACTTCATAGCCGGCGACGATCGCGGTCAGCACTTCGCGGCCCGACGCGCCGACCATTTCGCCGACGGCGAAGGCGGCCGGCACCACCGGGGCGCTGGGATGCAGCGACGAGTCGGCGTGGGTATCGTCGAAATCGAGCGAATGGCCCATCGTGCCGTTCAGCAGCGCCGCCACCGCCGGCGTCCACGTCCTGGAATCGCCGAACACGGTCGCCTCGCCGGCCGAATCCAGCTTGAGTGCCGCCAGCATCTTCACCACGGATGGGGTGGATTCCGCCTCGCGCCGGGCACGGATGGCGCTGCCGAGAAAGTCCAGGGTCAGCACCTTGGCGCGGTCGAGTACCTCGGGCGGGATATCGTCATATTTCAGGTCGGCGACATAGGCGGCGAGCGTTGCGGTTTCCTGGGCCATCGTGTTTCCTCGGTTCGTTGGAAACAGCGTAGGCAAGCTGATTCTGCGTTTCAAGCCGCTCGGATCGGGTGGGAAGCTGCTATGTCCGGACCGCGCCGGTCCTTGCGAGGTGAGTGAGTGATGGCGTCGTTCAAGGAGCTGTTCGGGCGGGTCCGCGCCCGCAAGGCGCCGATGTCGCTGGCCGTGCGCGGCACGGTGGCGGCGACGCTGGCCTTCGCGATCGCGACCGCGTTTCAGCTCAAGCTGCCGCTGTGGGCGGTGCTGACCTCGCTGATCGTGACGCAAGGCAGCGTCGGGCGTTCGCTGAAGGCGACGCGCGACTACATGTTCGGCACCATCGGCGGGGCGATCTATGGCGGCGCCATCACGGTCTTCATCCCGCATTCGGGCGAGCTGCAACTGCTCGGCATGCTGATCCTGGCGGTGACGCCGCTCGCCTTCATCGCCGCGATCAATCCCAGCCTCAACGCGGCGACGGTGACGGCGGTGATTGTGCTGCTGGTGCCGACCATGGGCCATCTCGATCCCCTGGGCTCGGCGATCGATCGCGTGTTCGAGGTCGCGGTCGGCGCGCTCACGGGACTCGCCGTCTCGTTCATCGTGCTTCCGTCGCGCGCCCATGTGCAGATGCGCAGCGCGGCGGGGCGGCTGCTCGAGCTGATCGCCGCGGCGCTGGCCGAATTGCTTGCCGGCCTGTCGCGCGGCCGTGACAACGACGCGTTGCACCGGATCCAGGACGGCATCGGCGCGGCGCTGACCGAGCTGAACGCGACCGGCGCCGAGGCCGAGCGCGAGCGCGCGGCGCGGCTGTCCTCGGGCGCCGATACGGGGCCGCTGCTGCGTACGATCCTCAGGCTGCGCCATGACGTCGTGATGATCGGTCGCGCCAGCGTGGTGCCGCTGCCCTCGGAGCTGCAGGCGCGGCTGTCGGGTCCGGTGACGCGCGTCAGCGACGCCATTGCCAGCTATCTGCGCGGCTGCGCCGGCGCCATCCGCAATGGTTCCGGCCCGCCGGCGATCTGGCCGGTTCATGTCGCTCTCAAGGCCTATGCCGAGGCGGTCGCCGCGGTGCGCAGCGACGGCCTGACGCGCGGCCTGCCGGGCGACGCGGCCGAGCGCTTCTTCGCGCTCGGCTTCTCGCTGGACCAGATGCGGCAGAACTTGATCGACCTCGAGCGCGTCGTCGCCGAATGGGCCGGCGCGTCGACGGGCAAGCCGCATCGGCCGCAGCCGGAGCAGACGTCCGACACGGCCGGCGCGTGACGGCGTCATCGCGACAGCCGCAGGAAGCGCAGCACCAGCAGGGCTGCGTAGATCGCGGTGCCGAGCGATAACCCGATCCAGATCCCGGTCGCGCCCAGCGCGGTCCGCAGACCGAGCACATAGGAGGCGGGAAAGCCGATCAGCCAGTAGCCGAGCACGGCGAGCAGCAGCGGCACGCGCGTGTCCTTGATGCCGCGCAAGGCGCCCACCGCGATGGTCTGCAGTGCATCGGTGATGAAGAAGGTCGTGCCGACCAGCAGCAAGGTGGCCGCCAGCGCCGCGGTCGCCTCTGCATCGGCGAGGCCGGAGCCGAGGAACAGCTGCACGATGTCGTACCGCGCCAGGATGATTCCGACGGTGAACAGCACGGCAAGCGAAACGCCGAGCAGCATCGCCATCAGCCCGGCGCGCCGAACCCCGATCGTGTCGTTGCGTCCCGTGGCATGGCCGACGCGGACGGTCGCGGCCATGCTGATGCCGAACGGCACCATGAACAGGATCGCCGTGATCTGCAGCGCGATCTGATGCGCGGCCAGCGCGGCCGTGCTGATCAGTCCCATCAGGATCGCGGCCGCGGAGAACAGGCCATATTCGAGCAGGAACGACAGCGAGATCGGCGCGCCGATGACGAGGAGCTGGCGCATCAGCCGCCAGTCGATCCGCTGCAACCGTGCCAGCACGTGATAGTCGCGGAACGGCGCACGACACGTTGCGAACCACAGGCCGGCGAGAAACGTTCCCAGATTGACAGTCGATGTGGCCAGACCGACGCCGGTCAGGCCGAGCTGCGGAAAGCCCCACTGGCCGTAGAGCAGCGGATAGACCAGCAACGCGTTGAGCGGAATCGCGGCCAGCGTGATCCACAGCACCGGCTCGGGGCGGTTGACCGCGCCCATGAAGCTGCGCAGCGCCAGGAACCACAGCATCGGCGCAATGCCCCAGGCGAGCCCGGCGAGATAATTCTGCGCGAGATGGGCCACGCCCGGGGCCTGTCCCAGCGCGAGCAGGATGGCCTCGCCGTTCAGCGCGATCAGCATGATCGGCAGTGCGATGAACAGGCCGGCCCACAGGCCGACCCGCAACGCGCGCCGCACCAGGCCGGCGTCGGCCGCGCCGTAGGCCTGGGCGGCGAGCGGCGCCACCGCCGACATCAGTCCCATGCCGAAGGTCGAGCCGACGAAATAGACCGTGCCCGCCAAGGCCGCCGCCGCGACGGCGTCGCCGCCGAGCCGGCCGATGAAGGCGAGGTCGGTCGACATCATCGCGATCTGCGACAGTTGCGTCAGCGCCATCGGCGCGGCGAGGCGCATCGTGTCCCAGAGTTCGAGCGCGAAAGACGGTGCGGGCGCCGCCGGAGGCGCGTGGTCGGTTCCAATTGCGGTGGTCATGAGGGCGGCTATAGCAGCCCTCGTGACGTCCTGCACATCAAGGACGTATGTTCCGGTTCGGAGACGTGCGGCGCGTGAGCGCAGTTCCGCGCAACAATTCGCGATCATAGGCTCAAACATCTTCGCGTTCGTGACAGCGCGATCTCGCGGCGCCTTTCGCGCCCGAGCTCTGCCTGGCCAGTGGCCCTCGGAGATGAGAGGGCGCAGGGAAGGCTGGGTGCTTGACCACACCCATGGCCCGCCTGCAAAAGAAGTAGCAGGCGGCAGTCACCACAGGTCGGCCGCACATCCGGCCTTCCCTGCGCAATGGTTGGAACGGCTTATACGTACTCTCCCCGGTGCGCCGTGCTCGTTGGCCACCGTCGCCAGCGGATCGCCCGCCGGCTTGACCTCAGCGTCGGGAGGCCAGGACCATACGATTTCGCCGTATGCGGTCGCTCATTCGTCCACGCGCCGGTCTCGGGTTGCTTCCCTCGTGCGCGCTGTGAGCCGCCGCATCCATCGCATCCCCGCCCTCTACGGTCCGTGACGATCGCGAAGCGTCCCTCTCATGAGGACGGGATGGCGGCAGTCTTTCCGATTTTCGGAAATAACGCAAGCGGAAAATTTCGGCAAACCAGATGGCTTGAAGCAGGTCATTGGGTTGGCTATCGAATTGAGTGTTTCAGCGAGCTGGGTCTCGCTTGTTCGGCCGATCCGCCGTAACGTTGAAGCGATCTTGCTCACGAAACGTCAACAGAAGCGCGAGGTGAGTCGCAAAGACGGCATGCGATCGATCTTTCGCGAAGGTTCGCTGCCACATCCCTTGGCGCGACATGTTGGCGGGATACCTTGGCGTGATAGGGAAGTTCGCTGACCATGACGATCGTTCTTGAGCCCGTCGACGATCAGTTGCCAATCGATTTTCATCAGCTCGAGCTGGACGCGAGAGCCGGCGGTCATGCCAACATGACCCGGCTGTCGGCCGAGTTCGCCGAGGCACCGTCGATGTTCCACCGCGTGATCGCAGCCCATGTCGATGGCGTGCTCGCCGGCATAGGCGCGATCACCGACGAGCCGGTGCCGTCCACGCAGCCGGCCTGGCGCATGCGGCGGCTTTACGTGCACAGGGACTTCAGGCGCCGTCGCGTGGCACGGACCATCGTGGCAGATCTGCTGCGCGCGCCAGCCGGAGAGATCGAGATCGTGACCGTCCACGCGGGCAGCGATGACGCTGCACGCTTCTGGGAGGCGATAGGGTTCGATGCTGTCGCAGGGCAAGGCTGGTCGCATCAGCGGCGACTCCGATCGGCCTGATGTCGCGGCGTCAGTCCCGGCCGAATTGCGCAAGAAACCCACGAGCCCGTTGGTCGAGCTCGTGTTGGCGTTCAGTGCGCAGAGATGCAATCCAGGCTGTGGCAGCCGCGGACCTCGCGATTGGTTTGCTGGCGCCTTGCGAGGGGGGCTGCGGGATCAGGCGGACGCTGCGACTTGCCGGAGCATCGTCTTTGCGACCAGCCGGTGAAACGGCATGATGATGGTGAGATAGATGCGGCCGAGCGCGTTGTGGGTCTGCACCAGGGTGGTCGCGGTCACCTGTGACGTCTTGCCATGAGAGGCGGCATCGATCACGACGCGAAAATCCAGATGCATGTCGTCGAAGCCGAGCACAATCCGTTGCGGCGTTTCATCGACGACCGGAAACATGCCGATCATCGGCCGCGGATTTTGCGCGTCAGCGCCAGATGTCTTCAGACCGAACGGGCGGACCAGCAGATTGCGCAGCTTCACGAGCGCGGCCATCCACGCGGGTGCCTGACCGAGCATACGCTCGGCCGCCATGCGGGCATCGAGCGCCGGGGCTTCGACGGTGATGCGGAAGGCATCGGCGAAGTCCGCGTCAGCAAGCCAGCGCGCACGGTCGACATCGGGAGTGATTTCGCTGATGGTCATGGGCCATGAGCCTCGCAAGCCGTGGTCGTCGCTGCGATCCGCACGATAGTACATCGCGCGCCTGCGGCGATCGAATTACCGTCGATCCCCTCGTTTCTCCGCTCGCGATGATGCCGCGCAGACACGAGGCGTCGAACGTTTCATCGCCCGCGCTCCGGCACGCGGGTGATCTTGGCGCCAAGCGCGTTCAGCCGCTCGTCGATGCGCTCGTAGCCGCGCTCGATCTGGTCGGCGTTGTCGATCTTGGACGTGCCTTCGGCGCAGAGCGCGGCCAGCAGCATGGCCATGCCGGCGCGGATGTCGGGGGAGACGACGCGGGCGCCGCGCAGCCGGCTCGGGCCGGACACGATGGCGCGGTGCGGGTCGCACAGCACGATACGCGCGCCCATCGAGATCAGCTTGTCGACGAAGAACATCCGCGACTCGAACATCTTCTCGAACATCAGGATCACGCCCTCGCATTGCGTGGCGGTAACGATCGCGATCGACATCAGGTCGGCCGGGAAGGCCGGCCAGGGCTGGTCCTCCAGCTTCGGCACATGGCCGCCGAAATCGTCCTTGATCTTCATGGTCTGGTCTGAGGGCACGATGAGGTCGTCGCCGGCGACCTCGCAGACGATGCCGAGCCGCTCGAAGCCCATCCGGATCGAGCGCAGATGCTCGGTGCCGGCGCGCACGATGCGCAACGGCGAGCGCGTCACCGCGGCGAGCCCGATCAGCGAACCGACCTCGATGTGATCGGGCTGGATCGCGTAGGACGCCTGGCCGAGCGTGCTGGCGCCATGGATCACCATGGTGTTGGTGCCGATGCCCTCGATATTGGCGCCGAGCGCGACCAGGAAATGCGCGAGGTCCTGGACATGCGGCTCGGAGGCCGCGTTGCGCAAATAAGTCGTGCCGTGCGCGGCGACGGCCGCGACCAGCGCGTTCTCGGTCGCGGTGACGCTGGGCTCGTCGAGGAAGACATCGGCGCCTTTCAGGCCGGAGGCGCGCAGCTCGATCTTGTCGGTCGCGGTGACGGTGGCGCCGAGCTGCTCGAAGGCCAGGAAATGCGTGTCGAGGCGGCGGCGGCCGATCACGTCGCCGCCGGGCGGCGGCAGCGCCACTTCGCCGCAGCGGGCGAGCAGGGGACCGGCGAGCAGGATCGAGGCCCGGATGCGGGCGCACAGGTCTGGATCGAGATCGGCGGCGCGGATCTCCTTGGCGTGGATCGCGAGGCGGTTGCGGCCGCGCCATTCGGCGGACGCGCCGACCGAGCGCACCAGCTCGACCAGCGTCTCGGTGTCGCGGATGCGCGGCACGTTGTCGAGCGTCACCGGATGCTCGGTCAAGAGTGCCGCGGCGATGATCGGCAGCGCCGCGTTCTTGTTGCCCGACGGCTCGATCGCGCCCTTGAGCCGGTGACCCCCCTCGACGATGTATTGAATGGGCGCCATGCGCGAAAGGTCCGTTTGGAGAGGGGGCTTTGCAGGAGGACGACCGGCCCCAGGGGAACCTGGATCGGCGACGGAAATAGCACGAAAGGCACAGGCAGGCCACTGCTCCGGCTGAGGGGGGCAGAGGTTCAACTCTCGTCCGGTGAGGCATTGTCCTGGGCCGCAGGAACGCTGATATTCACGGTGGGAGCTGTCATGATCGAAGTTGTCACGGTATCGGAGCGGAAGGAACGGGAGACCGCACGGCGGCAGCGGGCAGCTGATCCCCTCATGGTTGAGCTGAAGGCATTCGCGCAGCGATGCGGCGGCCACTTCAGCGTCCTTGGATCGGTCGCGCAGCAGCGCCTGTCATTCGACAGCGATTTTGATGTCATTGTCGATATCCCGCCCGAGCAGGAGGTCGCTGCCGTCGAACTCGTCGAGGATCTTTGCCGCCAGCATGGTCTTCCGACCGACATCCGACTCAAGTCTCACGCCAACGAGCGGCTGCTCGCGCGCGTCGCGGATTATGCGGTGATCCTGCCGTGAGCGACAAGCTACAGACGTTACGGACCCCCACACATATGTTGTGAGTCCGGCATGATCCAGGAAGTCCGGGATGTCAGGTTGGTCGCAGAATATTCTCGTCCGCGATTATCGCCAGGCGGGCAATTTCTGGGAATCGACGAAAGGCAGAGCAGCACCTGGTCGCCTATGTGCGAGCGCGCGACGTCTTCCTCATAGCCGTAGGAAATTTGGTAGATATCGTTTGTGTATTTGACTGCCGTTCCGCTTACCTCGTCGTCTTTGGAGAGAGGAAATTTTAGCGTCTCACCAAAGCGTCCGGTGATGGAGGCTATTTGTGTTCGCGTGCAATGGCCGCGCATCTGCGGCAGCTTTTCGTCCATCACCGCGGGATGCACTTTCGCATAGTTCAGACGATATTCGCCGATCCATGGTGGGACGGGTACATTCGATCCCATTTCTCCGAACAACGAGATTGCTTTGACCTGCGCATCAAGGATGCAAATTTGCTCCGCGCCACACGCGCGCCTGTCGTCGAGACGTTCCTTTGCGCTGGTCTTTACGTCTGCAGTATCGGCCTTCTTTGCTGTAAGCGCTTGCTTGAACGCGATCGCGACTGCCTGATCGAGTTCGGCGAGATGGTCATCTTCGCAGATCAGCTTTTCGTCAGACGATTTTGCGCGCGAGCAATCGAAACTTGGACTGGTCGCGCTCGCAGGCGCATGGCCAAGAAGCAAAGGGAAGAGCGCCGGCGAGAGTTTCTTCAAGCTGATAGCCATCTCGGTAATTCCCGGGGAGCCTCCGATACGGCTGGCAACGCTACACGTCTACATTCGCCGACAGCGAATTGTCCTGGATGAACTCGCGGCGCGGCTCGACGACGTCGCCCATCAGCTTGGTGAAGATGTCGTCGGCCTCGTCGACCTCCTTGACCTTCACCTGCAGCAGCGTGCGCGCCTCGGTATCGAGCGTGGTTTCCCAGAGCTGCTGCGGATTCATCTCGCCCAGCCCTTTGTAGCGCTGCATGGCGATGCCCTTGCGGCCGGCATCGGTGACGGCCTCGAACAGGTCGATCGGGCCGTGGATCACGGTCGGTGCGTCGCCGCGGCGCAGGAAGCCGGGCTTGGCATAGGCCTCCTGCAGGCGCGCCGCGTAGTCGTCGAGCTTGCGCGCATCGGCAGAGGCAAGCAGGGCATCGTCGATCACGGCGACGTCCTTGACGCCGCGCACGGTGCGCTCGAAGGTGAAACCCTGGCCTTCGACGAAGTGACCGATCCAGCCGCGTTCGACCTCGTCGGCGAGCACGTCGAGCCGCTTGGCGATGTACTCCGCCGCGGCATCGGCAGTGGCGATGTCACGGGTGATGTCCGCGCGCAGCACGCCAGCGATCGCGGCCTGCTCGACGACCGTGCGGTCGTAGCGGCTGTGCAGGTTGCGCAGGATGTTGCGGACGATGCGCGCCTCTTCGACGAGCGCCAGGAGGTCGCGGCCCTTGCGTTCCTCGCCCTCGGCGCTCTTGAACACGCAGTCGTCGAGGCCGGTGCCGATCAGATAATCCTCCAGCGCGCGCTCGTCCTTCAGATACTGCTCGGACTTGCCGCGCGTCACTTTGTAGAGCGGCGGCTGCGCGATGTAGAGATGGCCGCGATCGATGATCTGGCGCATCTGTCGGTAGAAGAACGTCAGCAGCAAGGTGCGGATGTGGGCGCCGTCGACGTCGGCGTCGGTCATCACGATGATCTTGTGATAGCGCAGCTTGTCGATCGAGAAGTCGTCGCTGATGCCAGTGCCGAGCGCCGTGATCAAGGTGCCGATCTGCTCGCTGGACAACATCTTGTCCGGACGCACGCGTTCGACATTGAGGATCTTGCCGCGCAGCGGCAGCACGGCCTGGAACTCGCGGTTGCGGCCCTGCTTGGCGCTTCCGCCGGCCGAGTCACCCTCGACGATGAACAGCTCGGACTTGGCCGGATCCTTTTCCTGACAGTCGGCGAGCTTGCCGGGCAGGGAGGCGATGTTGTTGAGCGGATTCTTGCGCGTCAGCTCACGCGCCTTGCGCGCCGCCTCGCGCGCGGCGGCGGCCTGGATCACCTTGCCGACCACCGTCTTGGCCTCGGACGGATGCTCCTCGAACCACGCCGACAGCGCTTCGTTGATGACGTTCTCGACCACCGGGCGCACTTCCGAGGACACCAACTTGTCCTTGGTCTGCGACGAGAATTTTGGGTCGGGCACCTTCACGGAGAGCACCGCGGTGAGGCCTTCGCGGCAGTCGTCGCCGGTCAGCGCGATCTTTTCCTTCTTGGCGTGGGCATCCGCGTAGCCGTTGACCTGGCGCGTCAGCGCGCCGCGGAAGCCGGCGAGATGGGTGCCGCCGTCACGCTGCGGGATGTTGTTGGTGAAGCACAGTACGTTCTCATGATAGCTGTCGTTCCACCACAGCGCCGCCTCGACGGTGATGCCGTTGACCTCCGAGCGGACCATGATCGGGGACGGCACGATCGCCTTCTTGTTGCGGTCGAGATATCTGACGAACTCCTCGACGCCGCCGGAATAGAACATCTCCTCGCGCTTCTCGACCGCGTGGCGCATGTCGGAGAGCACGATGTGGACGCCGGAGTTGAGGAAGGCGAGCTCGCGCAGGCGATGCTCGAGCGTCGCGTAGTCGTATTCGACCATCTTGAAGGTTTCGGTCGAGGCGAGGAACGTCACCTCGGTGCCGCGCCGGCCCTGTGCTTCGCCGACCACCTTGAGCGGCGCTACGGCATCGCCATGGGCGAACTCGATCAGGTGCTCCTTGTCCTCGCGCCAGATCCGCAGCTGCAGCTTGCTCGACAGCGCGTTGACGACGGAGACGCCAACGCCGTGCAGACCGCCGGAAACCTTGTATGAGTTCTGGTCGAACTTACCGCCGGCATGCAGCTGGGTCATGATGACCTCGGCTGCCGACACGCCTTCACCCTTGTGGATGTCGACCGGAATGCCGCGGCCGTCATCGCGCACCGTGACGGAATTGTCGGCGTTGAGCACCACCTCGACGCGGCTCGCATAGCCGGCGAGTGCTTCGTCGATCGCATTGTCGACGACCTCGTAGACCATGTGGTGCAGGCCGGAGCCGTCATCGGTGTCGCCGATATACATGCCCGGGCGCTTGCGCACGGCATCCAGGCCCTTCAACACCCGGATCGATTCAGCGCCATAGTCGTTCGCGGTTGCAGGCTCGTTGTCGGCGATGGTTTGCCGGGCGGGTTCGGTCATGTGAGGCCTTTGAAAGGATCCCGAGGAGCGGTGTCGCGCGAGGGTGCTGAGAGCATTCTTTGTGCCATGAAAGAGGGGACGCGCCTAGCGCAAAAAGGCGTATCCTAAGATATTGAAGAAATAGGTTTTTTTAACGTTTTTTCAAGTCGCCCGAAGGCCTCGTTGGGGCCGCGCGAAAGGCCGATTCGGGCGCGATTTTTGCGGCTGCTTGAAAGCACCTGGCGAGGCCTCGCCGAAGGCCTCTCAAAGACCGCAGGCCGCCCATTGGGCGGCCTGCGAGGGGATCGGTCTCGGTGGTCGCCGTTCGGCCGTGGGCCGTGGTGCCAGCGGACCGTCAGTACAGCGGCAGCGGGAGGGCCCGGCCGGTCGGGCCGACCATCAGGCCCCAGGTATCGCCGGCGCCGAGCGCGATCGTATCGCTGACGGGCGCGCGGCCTGCGATCTTGATCTCGTAGCGGTATTTTCCCGGCGGCAGATCGAGCAGCGGGCCCTTGGGCGTCTTCGGGCTGCCGATGCCGGCCGCGATCTTCACCGTCTGCTTGTTGATCGTCAGCACGGCGTCGGCGTCACCGACATTGCCGAGCATCAGCTTGGCCTGTCCCGGCTTGGGCAGGATCTCGGCCTTGGCAGCGGCCTCCGCGTTCTTCTGCACCAGGTTGACCGAGGTCTCGCCTCTCGCGCGGCCCAGTGTCAGCACGGCCGGCCCCTGCGGCGAGGCGAAGGCGAGCCGGGCGCTGTCGACGCTGATCTGCGCGCTCTGCGGCGTCTCCTGCCAGCCGAGCTTGGCCAACTCGCTACGGTAGAACGCTACGACGGCTTTCAGCTCTGCCGGCACGCTCGCCTCGAGCTCGAGCCGCACCGGCGTGTCGATGCCCGGCGCCTTGGAGCGGCCCATCGAGGTCGCGCTGCGCTCCTTCGGGACCGGCAGGGCCGAGCTGGGATCAGCCTCGAGCGGCGCGGCAGCCGGGGCGGGCTGCGCGGCGGCCGTCGGCCCGGCGGCCGCGACGAGACCAGGACCGTCGGCCGTCACGTTCACCTTGGGGCCCATCTGCATGATCGTGAACGCGACCGCCTTGCCTTTCGTGGAGAACTCCAGCCGCGCCATGGTCGGATTGTCGATCACGGTCGGCGCCTCCTTCCAGCCGGCAGGCTTCAGGGTCGCGCGGTAGAAGCCGGTGAGCGCCCGCACCGATGAGGTCGACTTGAACTCCAGCCGTCCCTGGCTACCGTCGAACTCCACTGCCTCGGCGGTCTCGGGCAGCGGGATCGGCGCAGGATTGCCGGCCAGCGCCTTCAGCGGCGCGTCCGACATGGCGCCGACCTGCGCGCTGCGGCGCGCCTCGTCGGCGGCGATCACCTGCTTGGCCATCGCGGCGGCATCGGCCATGAACCTGTCGTCGGCGTCCTTCTTGGCCTTGGCGCGCGCGGCCAGCGCCGCCTCGGTGGCGCGCACCGACAGCTCGACCATGGTGAGATCGTAGTTGCGCGACAGCCTCAAGGTTCCGGTCTCCTCGGCAGAGGCCACCTTCAGCGTCACGTCGTTCGCCGTGCCCGGTGCGGCCGCCTCGATCCGCCAGCCGCGTGCCGGCAGCTCGCGCGTGTAGAAGGCAAGTACGGCCGGCAGCTCGGCGATCACGGCGCCCTTGGCCTGGCGGCTCGGCGACGTCGCGCCGCCGAGACTCTGCGACCACTTCGTCGGCTTTGGCATCGGCAGGCCCGCCCGCTCCTCACCAGCCTCGAGTTCGGCGGGAAGCGCGAACGGCGCAACCCGGACCTCGACATTGGTCCTGCCGTCGTCGCGCCGGGTCAGCGTCAGCATCACCGGGCTCTGGCGGCGAGAGCCGTCGTTGTCGTCACGGCCGTAGAAGGCTCGCACGCCGCCCGGCATGGTCTCGCTCAGATCGGCATTCGGCCAGCGCGCGGCGGCCTCCGGCGCGAGCGGCTTCCAGCCGATTGCGATCATGTCCTTGGCGTAGAGGGCCTTCGCCGCGTCGAGCGCCATCGGCACGACGCAGGACAGATACAGCCGCGTCTCGTCGAATACGAGGTCAACGGCCCCGTCGGCAAACGGCAGGTCGGCGTAGATGCGCTGCGGCGAGTAGGTCACGTCCGACTGGCCGGGATGGCCGGCGCTTCCGCTCAAGTAGACCGTCAGTCCCTGCTTGCCCTTTTTGTAGTTGAGCAGGGCGCTGCGCTCATCGAGCGGGCGGACGTAGCGCACCCAACCGTCGGCAGCGAGCAGCTGCTGTGTCGCCGGGTTCGCTGCCGCGGCCAGCATCGGGACCCGGTAGACGACGCGGTAGCGGTCGGGACGCGACGTGTCCTCGACCGCGCCGTCGAGCCGCGGGAGTCCGTGCACGTCGACGATGGCGTCATCGGCATGCGCGGGAACGGCGCAGCCCGTGAGCAGCAACAGTCCGCATGCGAACAGCCGCAGCCGCGGCCCGGCGATGGCCTGCCGCCATAGCTCTGTCATCACAGATCTCCAGGACCATGTTCGGGCGCGGGGCGCGCCGGGCTTTGGAGCACGCCGGCGGGAGCTGCGTGTCATCCAACGACAGCTAGTCGAGGCTGGAAACCAAGAGGTTCAACGCCGGAGCGAGCTACCGTCGCGCGCTGATCCGACCGCCTTCGACGTCGAAGATCTCGCCGAGCTCGCGCAGCTCGGCAAAGGCCGCGGGATCCGCCCCGGTCAGCCATACCTGGGCACCGAGCGTGCCGAGCTCGGCGAACAACGCGGTGCGGCGGCCGGGATCGAGATGGGCGACGATCTCGTCGAGCAGCAGCATCGGCACGATGCCCGTGGTCTCGGCGACCAGGGTCGCATGCGCAAGGATCAGCCCGATCAGCAGTGCCTTCTGCTCGCCGGTCGAGGCATCGCGCGCCGGCATGCTTTTCGGCGCATAGATGACGTGGAGATCGGTGAGATGCGGGCCGTCAAGCGTCCGCCCCGCCGCGGCATCGCGCGCGCGGTTGTCGCGCAGCAGGGCGCGATAGCGGTCTTCGACGGCGAGCGCGGGTTCGGTCAGCAGCGCATTCTCCATCCAGCCGTCGAGCGCGATCTCGGCGGATGGGAATGCGGAGGCTTGTCCGCGCTGGCGCAGCATCGCGGCGAGCTTCACCGCGGTCTGGCCGCGGCTCGCGGCGACGGCAACCGCAAGCTCCGCCGTCTCGCGCTCGATCGCGTCACACCAATGGTCGTCGAAATTGCGCACCTCGAGCAGCCGGTTGCGCGAGCGCAACGAGCGCTCCAGCGCCGAGACGCGGCTGGAATGTTCGCTGTCGATGGCGAGCACCAGGCGGTCGAAGAAGCGGCGGCGCTCGGAGGCTGCGCCCATGAACAGACCGTCCATCGCCGGCGTCAGCCAGACCATGCGGATGTGGTCGCCGAACGCGGCCGCCGAGCCGACTGGCTCGCGGTCGATGCGGCAGCGCCTGGCAGTCGCGGCGTCGTTGCGCGGCGGCTCGATGCCGGTGCCGAAGGTCGCCAGTCCCAGCGCGCCCTCGATCTCCGCCGAGATCGCCCAGGAGCCGTCGCCCTGATTGTCGGCCACGTCTTCCAGCGTGGCGCGGCGCAGGCCACGGCCGGGCGCGAAGAACGAGATCGCCTCCAGGCAATTGGTCTTGCCGGCGCCGTTCGCTCCCACCAGCGCGACCATGTCCGCCTGCACGCTGACGCTGGCCGCGCGATAGCTGCGGAAATGCGTCAGCGCGAGGCGGTTGATGCGGGAGGGGGTCATGGGAAGAAGTTACAAGCCCAGCTTTGTCATTGCCGGGCTTGACCCGGCAATCCATCGTCCGCGTCAGCGGACTATTTCATCATAAAGATCGCGCCAGTCCGGATTACTCGCGACGATGAGGTCGATCTTCCATTCACGTGACCAGTGCTTGATGTTCTTCTCACGCTGCAATGCTGCGGCGATCGTCTCATGCGCCTCGAAATAGACCAGCCGCTTGATGCCGTAGCGTCTGGTGGAACTCTCGGCGAGACCTTCGCGGTGCTCATAGACGCGCCGAATAAGATCGTTGGTCACGCCGATATAAAGCGTGCCGCCGGGCTTGCTGGCGAGTATGTACACCCAGTTGGCCATTTGTTGAGATGGATGGCCGGGTCAAGCCCGGCCATGACGAGTTAACCTGAAAGCTCGCAGCGGGCGTGAGGTCACACCCGCATCGGCATCAGCACGTACAGCGCGTTCCGGTTGTCGCGGTCCTGGATCAGGGTTGGCGAACCCGGGTCGGCAAGCCGGAGCACCGCGACCTCGCCCTCGATCTGGGCGGCGATGTCGAGCAGATAGCGCGAGTTGAAGCCGATATCGAGCGCGTCGGCGGCGTATTCGACCTCGAGCTCTTCGGTCGCGCTGCCGGAATCGGGATTGGTGACCGACAGCACCAGTCTGCCGGGGGAGAGCGCGAGCTTTACGGCGCGGCCGCGCTCGCTCGAAATGGTGGAGACGCGATCGACGGCAGCGGCGAAATCGGCCTTGTCGACGATCAGTTCCTTGTCGTTGTTCTGCGGAATGACGCGGCCGTAATCCGGGAAGGTGCCGTCGATCAGTTTCGATGTCAGAACGACCTGGCCCAGCGTGAAGCGGATCTTGCCCTGTGACAGCTCGATCCTGATCTCGCTGTCATTGTCCTCGATCAGGCGCTGCACCTCGCCGACGGTCTTGCGCGGCACGATCACGCCCGGCATCTCGGCGGCGCCGGCGGGTTGCGGCAGGTCGACCTGGGCGAGGCGGTGGCCGTCGGTCGCCACCGCGCGCAGGCTCGGCTGCTTGGCCGTGCCGCCGGCATGCAGATAGATGCCGTTCAGGTAATAGCGCGTCTCCTCGGTCGAGATCGCGAATTGGGTCCGGTCGATCAGGCTCTTGATGTCCTTGGCGGGAACCCCGAAGGCATGCGTCATGTCGCCCGCGGCGAGATCCGGGAAATCGCTTTCCGGCAGTGTCTGCAGGGTGAACTTGGAGCGGCCGGCGCGGATCGCGAGCACGGCGCGCTCACCGTCGCTCTCCAGCACGATCTGCGAACCATCCGGCAGCTTGCGCACAATGTCGTAGAACATGTGCGCGGGCACGGTGGTCGCACCGGCGGTAGCGGTCTCGGCCGCCAGCGTTTCCGTCACTTCGAGGTCGAGATCGGTCGCGCGCAGCGAGAGCCGCGCATTCTCGGCACGCACCAGCACATTGCCCAGGATCGGGATGGTGTTGCGCCGCTCGACCACCCGGTGGACGTGGCCCAGCGACTTCAGGAGCTGCGCGCGTTCGACGGTTACCTTCATTGCACTACCCGCCCGTTCCCAACTGAGCTTGTCCTGGAATGCCGGCGGGCTGAGCAGCGCCGCGGCCGATGGCACCTCGCGCCCGAACGGCGCTTGGTCAGCGTCCAGGAGCGTGAGGGGGAGGCGTAAAGTGGCGCGGATGAGGCCCGAGCGCAAGGGATGGCGGGCCGATTTCCCATGTTTCGGCAGGCGCTTCCGCGATCCGGAGGCCAGGTCCGAGGGGACGTCTGAAGGGCATGAAGACCACGGCTGGGGACGGACCTTCTGTCCGCTCCCCCGGGCCGTGCGCGCTCGTTCAATCCTGAAGCTGGCGCTTCAGCGCCTCGACCTCGTCGTTCAGCGTCGTGTCCTTCCCGACCAGCGCCTCGATCTTGCGGACCGCATGCAGCACGGTGGTGTGGTCGCGACCGCCGAAGCGGCGGCCGATCTCGGGCAGCGACCGCAAGGTCAGCGTCTTCGCCAGATACATCGCGACCTGGCGCGGGCGGACGACGTTGGCGGTGCGCCGCGACGACAACAGGTCGGAGCGGCTGACATTGTACTGCCGCGCCACGACGCGCTGGATGTCCTCGATCTTGATCCGCTTCGGCTCCTGCGGCCGCACCAGGTCGCGAACCTCGCGCTCGGCCATATCAAGCGTAACCGGCTGGTTGTTGAGCTTGGAATGCGCCAGCAGACGGTTGATGGCGCCTTCGAGGTCGCGACCATTATGGGTGATGGAGCGGGCGAGATAATCCAGCACCGGCTCCGGCACGTCGAAGCTGGCATGATGGGCGCGCGCCGCCGCGACGCGCGACTTGAGAATGCCGAGCCGCAGATCCTCGCCCAGCGTGGCCATCTCGACGACCAGACCGCCGGCGAGCCGCGAGCGGACGCGGTCGTCGAGGCTTTCGAGATCGGACGGCGGGCGGTCGGCCGCGATCACCACCTGGCGTCCGGCATCGATCAGCGCATTCAGCGTGTGGCAGAACTCCGCCTGCGTGGACTTGCCCTGCAGGAACTGCAGATCATCGATGACCAGCACGTCGATGCCGCGCAACGCCTCCTTGAACGCCAGCGCCGTCTGCGATTTCAGCGCCGCAACGAAGCCGTACATGAACTTCTCGGCGGTGAGATACAGCACCTTGCGCTCGCCGCCGGCATTGCCGGCCCAGGTCACGGCCTGCAGCAGATGCGTCTTGCCGAGGCCGACGCCGGCATGAATGTAAAGCGGGTTGAACATCACGGGATCGCCGCGGCGGCCGTCGGCGACCTGGCGGGCGGCGGCATGGGCGAGCGTGTTGGCGCGGCCGACCACGAAGCTGGCGAAGGTCAGGCGCGGATCGAGCGGCGAGCCGCCAAGCGCGTCATGGCTGGCCGCGACGGGCGTCATCACCGGCGCACGGGTGTCGGCAGGCTTGGCGTCACCGCGCTCGGCGCGGCGCGCTTCGACGGCGACCGGCGCCTCCTTGGCGGGCGTTGCGCAGCGCATGGCGGTGCGAACGGAGAGATCGATGCGATGCACCTCCGGCATCTCCGCCTGCCAGCAGGAGAGCACCCGTTCGGCGTAATGTGCCTGGATCCAGCTCTTCAGGAAACGCGTCGGCACCGACAGATGAACGCTCTCATCCTGCACGGCTTCGAGGTCCATCCGCGCAAACCAGCTCGTATAGACGTCCTCGCCGACGGTCGAGCGCAGCCGACCCTTCACGCGAGACCAGCGTTCCTGTTCCGAATTTGTCATGGCAGTCGCAACTTTTCGAATTGAGTGGTGGTGTCAAGTGATCGCCGGGCAGATGTCCTGAAACGGAATCGCCAGCCGCGGCGAGACCTCGAGCGGAGGCTCAACTCCAGACATAGCTTCGCCGTTCAGCGCGCACGCTGTCGGGCAGATCAATGCTGGTCGAGGAAGTGTCTCCGCGAGGTCAGCGCATACTCCGATGCGCGATGAGGAGGGGAGGACCGATGGCCGTGCTGGGGGTGTCGACCGCTAAGGGTGCGTGATCCGGAACCGGTGTTCTGTGTCCAACCGTGATGTGTCCGTAAAGCATGCAACCTCCCCGCCTCGCCGTGATTGCTCACGGCAAGTTGTCATCTCGCACATGTCCCAAAGGCAGCCGCGTCCGAACCCCAAGATTCAGCCGCTACGCCATACATCCCGTCCAATTGTCCACCCACTGAGCGAAGCTGTCGTAAGCTCCAGCCGGGTCGACCCTTGCCGTATTTCTCTTGTTCAAAACGGCACAACGATGATGTTGTGCCCGAGAAATTTCGACAATGATCAGCCGCTACCCATAATGACTATGGATACCGAACCGGCCATCGCTTTGGAAAGCGTCGCCAACGCGCACACCGCCGCCGATTTGCACGTCCGCCCCGTTTCTAAAACCGCGCTGGTCTCAAGATCGTGGGCGCCGCGAGTGGATTAAAGAAATACATCATCCGCCGGGACTCGCAATCCATTTGATCGGAGCAGTCGTGACGAGTCTTTGCACCGCTTGCCGCATCGCGTCGCGCGTTAAGAAAGCAAGGTTTTGAATCATCGCGAGGAATCTCGGATGTGACAAACAACATCGTCTGCCCAAAATTTCTTCATAATTTTTTTACGTTGCCCCCGAGCACGCCCGCTTTTCCAATCACTTGGTCGCGCTATGCGCTTAAGTCATTTTCGAAGCGAAGTTTTTTGCGATTACTTCAAGCGGGTAACTCCCGCCGCACAGCGTGCGCGAGTTGAACCTCGGATTGTGTGCTCTTGACATCGATGCGCATGCACAATGCAGATTCGCGATTGTTTCAGGTGAGGCAAAATTGTCACCGCGTAGAACTACGGAACGCAGGCACGTAGGACTACGGAACGTGTCAGGTCTGCGCGACAGCACCGCTGTTCGGATGCGCGAGCTCGGTGCAGCGTCCCAATCTGGTTCACACGATCGCATTCAGGTGTGACGCGCGCCTGACATGTGCTGGCGGCCGGCTGCAAGGGGGCGAGACAGAGAGTGCGCCAAAGACAGAGTGCGCAAAAGAAAAGCCCGGCGTGAGCCGGGCTGTTGCATCTTGATTAGTACGTCAGTCGCTCGAACGGTTCACTTCGCGAGCTTGGCGATCTGGTGCGTGAGGCGCGACACTTTGCGGCTCGCATTGTTCTTGTGAATGATGTTGCGCTGCGCGGCGCGCATCAGCTGCGGCTCGGCGTTGGCCATCGCCTTCAGCGCAGCTTCACGATCGCCCTTCTTGATCGCGTCTTCGACGGAGCGAACCGCGCCGCGCATCTGGGTGCGGCGCGACTTGTTGATGATGGTGCGGCGGGCAATCTTGCGCGTCGCTTTCTTCGCGGAAGTCGTATTGGCCATGCTCTCAAATATCCTTCGCCGGCGAGCAGTCGCCGCTCTTGCGGGTACGCGCGCGGCCCGCCTGACGCGGTCCCATCGACGCGGTGGTTGTTCGGACGCCTCTCTGAGAATGCCACGACCGGAGCGGATCTGCTCGGTGGACCGGCGCTGCTCAAAGAACAGCGGCGGCGGGATTGCGCCCACCGCCAGTGGAGCACCTTATAGGCGCAGCCCCGCCGAGCGTCAACGGTCTCTGCGACCCCCGCTGCCGCCGAAACCGCGCAAAACGAGCTTCTAAACCCCTGACGAGGTTGAATTTCCCGAGGGGGCCCGCTATGGCCTTGCTGCCCTTCGGGGCAGCTGAGAGAGGGCAGGTGAGGCATGATCCGCGGTTTTTTCCGGCTGGTGGGGCTGTTGCTGCTCGCCGGGAGCTTCATCTTCGTCGTCTATGACGGTGCGCGCTGGGTGGCCGACCAGACCCTGCAATTCACCCGCTTCGGCCAGCTCTGGAACGACGTCCACCAGTCGAGCCAGGCAGCGTTCCGGGCCTGGGTGGACGCCAAGGCCCCGTTCCTGTGGGAGTGGATCGTCAAGGTGCTGCTCGACCAGCCTGTTTTCGCCGTCCTTGGCCTGCTCGGCATTCTCCTGATGCTCCTGTTCCGGCCGCGCCAGCCGCTGATCGGCTATTCGCGCGACTGAGCGCGGCGGTTCGCCGCGTCCGGCGACCGGCGGGTGCGCGGAACCCTGGGCCGCGGCGCTGCGTCTGGCGTAACGGCGCTACTGCCCGGCGCGTAGAGCTCTATATATCCAGAACGATATCGGCCATCCTGCCCGCGGGCTCTCTCTCCCCCTGCGGAAACCCATGGCCATGAGCGGAGACATCCATGTTCTTCATGCGCAAATCCCCTGTCTTGCCGACCGCCGCCGACGCGCTGCCCGGCCGTACCCAGCCGATCCCGACGGCGCCGACCCATTTCGTCAATGGCCGCCGGCTCTTGCCGCCCTATCCCGCCGGCCTTGAGCAGGCCGTTTTCGGGCTCGGCTGCTTCTGGGGCGCCGAGCGCAAATTCTGGCAGCTTGGCGACGGCGTCCACGTCACCGCCGTGGGCTATGCCGGCGGCCACACGCCGAACCCGACCTATGAGGAAGTGTGCTCGGGGCTGACGGCGCATACCGAGGTCGTCCTGGTGGTGTTCGATCCCAAGGTCATCTCCTATGAGCGCCTGCTGAAGACGTTCTGGGAGAGTCATGACCCGACCCAGGGCATGCGCCAGGGCAACGATGTCGGCACGCAATATCGCTCGGCGATCTACACTTTCAGCGATGCGCAGCGCGAGACGGCGGACGCGTCGAAGGCCGCCTATGAGACAGCGCTCCGTGCCAAGGGGCTCGGGGCCATCACGACGGAGATCGCGCCGGCAGGCCCGTTCTATTTCGCCGAGGATTATCATCAGCAATATCTGGCGAAGAATCCGGCCGGCTATTGTGGGCTCGGCGGCACCGGCGTGGCGTGTCCGATCGGCGTCGGTGTCACTGCCTAGACGAACATTTCGAAAGTCTCGGTCCTGTTGAGATGGACATGTCGACCTCCGCTGTCGTCATCCGCGAAGGCCTTCGCGGAGCATGACCGCGTTACAGGCGGCGAGAGCTCAAATCAGCACTGGCCGCCGATCCTGAGGAAACGCTCGTTGCGTTTCAGCGGCGCGTTGCCGTGACATGGGATGCCCTCTCCGGCCTCGTGGAGAGGGTTTTTCTCGTAAGGCCTATTGGCTCGCGTCGCGCGGCCTCGTCCAGGCGCAGTTGCGCGCGGCGCAGACGACACGCGCCAACGATTTGTTAACCTTAACCGCGCATCACTAGGGCACATCCTCCTTCAAGGATTGTTCGAGTGCGCGCGTTTTTCGTTCCAGTCATTGCCGCCTTTTCCGCGATCCTGCTGTCGGGCTGTATGCACACGGCTTCCCCCGTCGCCGTCGGCCAGCCGCACAGTGATCTCGATGCAATGGCCTATGGGATGCCTTCCTCCGACCCGGTTGCCGCCACCGGGCAGGGTGGGGCCATCCCGGCGCTGCGCAACGCGTTCGCCGCCGCCCCGCGCGGTGGCGCCTATGTCATGCCTGCCGGCTACACGCCGCCGCGGTATGATGCTGCGTACCATCTCGATGCCGGCGACCGGCTGCGCGTCGTTGTCTACGGCCAGGAGGGGCTCACCAACACCTACGCGATCGATGCATCCGGCGCGATTACGATGCCGCTGATCGGCAGCGTGCCGGCGCGTGGCCGCACCACGGCCGGCCTCGCCGCCGAGATCGCGGCCAAGCTGCGCAACGGCTACATTCGTGAACCATCGGTCGCGGTCGAGATCGAAGCCTATCGCCCGTTCTTCATCCTGGGCGAGGTGCAGGCGCCTGGCCAATATCCCTACGTTCCCAACATGACGGTGGAGAGCGCGATCGCGATCGCCGGCGGCTTCTCGCCGCGCGCGCGACGCGACGTGGTCACGCTGACCCATACCGATGCGTCAGGCGTGGCCCGCTACGAGGTGCCGTTGGGCACCTCGCTCAAGCCCGGCGATACGATTCAGGTCGGCGAGCGCTGGTTCTGATCTCGGCAGCCATTCGGGGCGACCGCGGAGCGTGAACCGGAAGTGCGTGATCGCGGGTCCCGCTATGCGGCGGCCGTGAGCGACCTCAGCCTTTGCCTTCCCGTTATTCCGAGCGAAGCGCTATAGAGTCAGGTTGAGGCTCTGGAGTGCGTCGTCGCTTCGCCCCTCGCAATGACGGCGGCCGTCCTCAACGCAGATGCTGCGCGAAGAAGGCGAGGCTGCGCGTCCAGGCGAGATCGGCGCTCGGCTTGTCGTAGCTCGCGCGCTCATCGCAGCCGAAGCCGTGCTGGGCGCCGGGATAGACGAAGATCTCGACGTCGGGGCGCTTGGCCTTGATAGCGTCGACGTCGGCCAAGGGAATGCCGGCATCCTTCTCGCCGAAATGCAGCTGGGTGGGGACAGTGGGCTTGTCATCGGCGAAGCGCACGATGGCGCCGCCATAATAGCCGACCGCGGCCTTCAACCCGGTCAGTTTGGTCGCCGCCGCATAGGCGATGCTGCCGCCGAGGCAAAAGCCGATGATCCCGACCGCGGCCACATCCTTCACCGCGTCGATCGCGGCCTGGGTGTCGCGCAGCATGGCAGGCCAATCCGGATTGGCGACGAATTTCCGCGCCACGGCGATTTCATCAGGGGAGTAGCCTGACGTGAAGTCGGGTTCGATGCGGTCGAAGATCGCGGGTGCCACCGCGACATAGCCTTCGGCGGCGAGCCGGTCACAGACATTGCGGATGTGATGATTGACGCCGAAGATCTCCTGGATGACGACAAGGGCGCCCTTTGGCGTTCCCGCCGGATCTGCCCGGTAAGCGCCGAGCTGAAAGCCGTCTGCCGCAGCGAGCTTGATGTCCTGTCCCACGTTCTGTCCTTCCAACTATGAGTCCAAACCTGCGCGGCGTTTACCGCCACATCCAATTGGTGCCGTAATCCTCTTTCCAGCCGCTCAGCCGTCCGTTCCGGAACTTGAGAAACAGGCGATGACGATGCGGCACCAATCCGCTGCCTCCGAGATTCCGCAAGGCGAGATAGGTCTCGTTGCCGGGTGATCCCTTCACGTAGATCAGCGGCTGCGCCAGCGCGCGTGATGTCTCACCGACATCCATTCCGAAGGCAAGCGGCGACAGGTTGGATAACGTCGCTGTGAAAGGCGCGCGGCCGCCTGGCGAGGAACCCGCCTCGTGCGCGTCAGCGGGATTCGCGATTAGCAGATCCGTGAGCAGCACCACGGACGACAGCATGGCGATGCTGAGACGCGGCGGTCTGTGCGCGGGTGTTCTCATGGACAGGCGTCTCCTTCGGCAGAACGCGGCCGACAGCCGCCGTTCTTAGCCTGTGCGGCGTCGCGATCCCAGCGCTTCCGCGCCGCACAAGGCGGATTGCCGATTCATTTCGCACGGCGTTGTTCCAAATTCCGTTGCGTCCCCCTCGCAACGCGATCATTCTTATGATGGCTGGCATCTATCCGGTGGGTGCCAGGGATCTCGACAAACCGAACTTCGCCGTAAGCGAAGTCGCACGCCGGGCGGGGAAGAAACCACATGCCTAATCTCACCATCAATGGGCGGACCATGTCCGTCGACGCGGCGAATGACACGCCGCTGCTATGGGTCATCCG